>NZ_JAUOPW010000030.1:0-47991 GCF_030547795.1 Colwellia sp. 5_MG-2023
TCAACATCATTGTCGAGTGAGCTATCATTTGACTGTTCCATATCAGCAATTAGGTCATCGATATCAAGCTCGTCATCGGTTAACTCATTACTTTTTTGAGTCAATTCAGCTTCATCTAGCTCAGGTTCTGTTAATTTATCTTCTGATGACTTATTCAAAATATCACTAAAATCCGTTGATAATAACGGCGAGATATACTCTTCAGTTAAACTTTCAATTTTAGCTTTATTCTCACTAACATCTGACTCATCAATAGCCGTTTGTTCATCATTTTCATCTGGGTCGGTTACTTCAGACTCAGCTGGCTCTTCTGCAATAGCTTCATCCGCATCAACACCAATAGAATCTAGCAAGGCATCAATATCATCTGGGTCGGTTACTTCAGACTCAGCTGCCTCTTCTGCAATAGCCTCATCCGCATCAACACCAATAGAGTCTAGCAAGGCATCAATATCGTCTGGGTCGGTTACTTCAGACTCAGCTGCCTCTTCTGCAATAGCTTCATCCGCATCAACACCAATAGAATCTAGCAAGGCATCAATATCGTCTGGGTCGGTTACTTCAGACTCAGCTGGCTCTTCTGCAATAGCTTCATCCGCATCAACACCAATAGAATCTAGCAAGGCATCAATATCGTCTGGGTCGGTTACTTCAGACTCAGCTGCCTCTTCTGCAATAGCTTCATCCGCATCAACACCAATAGAATCTAGCAAGGCATCAATATCGTCTGGGTCGGTTACTTCAGATTCAGCTGGCTCTTCTGCAATAGCTTCATCCGCATCAACATCAATAGAATCTAGCAAGGCATCAATATCATCTGGGTCGGTTACTTCAGACTCAGCTACTTCCTCTGAAACTAAAGGCTCCTCTTCCTGAATATTTGCTTCATCATCAAGCCCACTTAACAAGTCATCCAAATCATTTTGATCTAGTTCATTATTTGCTAAAACATCATCTTCCGGAGACTCGTCTTTATCTTCATCTTTGCCAGCCAGTAAGGAATCAAGTGCAGATTGATCTAACTCTCCACCTTCAAGTAAAGCTGATTCATCAACCTCCTTATCAAGTATCATGTCGTCTAGATCATCCAAGTCATCTAAATCGTCTAAGTCATTTAATGTGTCATCGTCACCATCAAGGTGTATAACATCGCTATCATCAGTCTCAAGAAGATCACTAGATAAATCGTCATCTAGTGATAATTCATCATCTAGTAATAACTCTTCATCCAGAGATAGTTCTTCATCTAATGATAATTCATCGTCGAGCGACAATTCTTCAGGCGCTTCAACTTCTTCTGTGACTTTGTCAGCTTTAGTTTTTTCTTTTAATGGCTCTTTTGGAGAATCTTCTAGGGTTGCAGGCTCTTTTTTCCTACGCTTCAGGATAAATGCAGCCACAAGTAAGATTAAAATGGCCGGTAATGTTGCCATTAATACAACAAACCATTGACTACTAAAAATATTATCATCTAACTTGGCTTGTTCTTTTTCTAAAAGTAGTTCTTCTTCTCTCGCTTGTGCTTTTGCCAGTAACGCCTGCTGCAATTGAATCATATCATCCATTTGTAGCTTAATTTCTTTGCTTTTAGCGACTTCTGCCTGCATTGTGTCTAATTGATCATTAAAAGATGACAAACGTTGGCGTAATGCCTCATTTTCTTTTAAAAGCGCTTGTAAACCACCGATAGAATCTAAAATATCCTGTTGGATATTTTCTAAGCGTAACTGTTGTTCACTATCTATTTTTTCTAATTGATCATTGAGCTCGACTTTTACGGTATCTAAATCTTGTTTATTAACATTCCGTCTAGCTGTTTTTGATGCTGAGGTCGATTTCTTAGATGAGTTGTTTTTCCATGCTTGTTCGTCTTCACTAGATTTTTTCTTTGCTGCACTAGTGTCAACTAACATCATATATTCAAACGATGGTATCTTTAAATATTCGCCATTAACTAAAAGGTTAAGATTACCATCAACAAAGGCATTAGGATTAGCTTGATATAGGGCTTGCATCACTTGATAAACACTTAAGCGATTATCAGGTCGAACGGTTAACGCTATATTCCATAGCGTATCACTTTTATTTATAGGGCCATAACGTTCATAACGTACAACATCTGATCCCTTAGGGCCTAACATACGAACGCCAGCTCTTTCTGGTAAAGCTTCTTGAGCAAAAGTAGGGAAACCAATAACGGATACACTAGTAATGATAAGGCTAGCGCTTAATATACTAGCTATTGATATGCTAAGAACAACCTGCCGTAGGCACAGGTGTAATAATTTTGGCATCGAAGTTTTCCTAGTTATTGTTTTGCAAAATTAGCTATAGGTCAGTTATTTGACAATATTTCGATAATAGTTAATCTTTAAAATATAAGCAAAAATCATTCCATTTAAAGGTGTAGCTTTAATACAACGATTAGTTTGTCATTAGGAATAATAGCAAATTCAACGTAAATATCTCAATATTTTAGTGATATAAAACAAAAAACCCGCAATTAACATATTTTATACAATGTTAACGGCGAGTTTTAAATTTTCTTAAGAGTAACAAGTAAACTATAATGGATAAGTTGAGCTTGCTACTTTTCTATCGTATTTTATTAGCTTAAATAATCTTTCACTAACAACTCAGCTATTTGAACACTATTAGTAGCAGCGCCTTTACGAATGTTGTCTGCAACAATCCATAAGTTAATACCATTTGGGTGGGTGATATCCTCACGTACACGACCGACATAAGTATCATCTTGGCCACTTGCTTCACCAATTTGTGTTGGGAAATCTTCATCATTTTCACATAATACAACACCTGTTGCATTACTTAGCAATGCTTTAACTTCATCAACCGAGATTTGGCTACGTGTTTCAATGTGCAACGCTTCAGCGTGACCAAAAAATACCGGAACACGAACGGCCGTAGGGTTAACTAAAACGTTATCATCTCCAAATATTTTCTTGGTTTCCCAAACCATTTTCATTTCTTCTTTGGTGTAACCATTTTCAAGGAAAACATCGATTTGCGGAATTACATTGAATGCGATTTGACGAGAGAAATTTTTAGATTCAACTGGCTTACCTTGTAATAAATCAGCCGTTTGCTTTGCAAGCTCATCCATTGATTCTTTACCACCACCAGAAACTGATTGGTAAGTACACACGTTAATTCTATCAATGCCTACAGCATCTTGAATTGGCTTTAACGCCACTAACATTTGAATAGTTGAACAATTAGGATTAGCAATGATGTTGCGGTTTCTATATTCAGCTAATGCTTCTGGATTTACTTCTGGCACAACTAATGGAATATCGTCGTCGTAACGAAATTCAGAGGTGTTATCAATAACGATACAACCGGCATCACCAGCCAAAGGTGCAAACTTTGCTGACGTTGCACCACCAGCAGAGAAAAAGCCAATTTGCGCTAAGCTCCAGTCAAACTTATCTGCATCAAGCACTTCAATGCTTTCGCCATTAAATTCAATAAATTCTCCAGCAGAGCGAGCACTTGCTAATGGGTATAATTTATTAATTGGGAAGTTTCTTTGTTCTAAAATTTCCATAATGGTTTTGCCAACTAGCCCTGTTGCGCCAAGTATGCATACATCAAATTTCTGTGCCATGATCCTCTCTCTTTTTCGTTAAATTTAGCTAAACTAATGCTAGTTTATGTTTTATTAAAACCTAAGCGATGTGGCACATCACTTGAGGTACTAGATGACAAGGTAACTTGTACCGCTGAAAACTCCCGTCTTACCGGATAGTTCTTTCTTAAGCTATCAAAACCTTTAATTGATAAGTGCTGACGGAAAATAGCATCGTCACGTCTTACATCGTAAACCATTTTTACCAGTTGGTTTAGCAATTCTTCATTAAATTCTTGATTTAATTTTACTTCTGAAATATTTGCAGGAGGTAAAAAGTTAATTAATTTACGTTTTGGCTCAAGATTAATATTCTGACGTTTTTCTATATGGCGACATAATGCCTGATAAAGCATTTCTGTTCCACCTGCTTTTCCTTCTAAGCTATAACCTGCGATATGTGCTGTCGCTATTTCTGTATGTTCAATAAGTGGCGTTAATACTTCCGGCTCACCTTCCCATACATCCAGCACAATTTTTAGTCCATGGCCTTGTAACTTTAATGCTAATAGAGCATGGTTATCAATGACTTCACCACGACAGGCATTAATTAATATTTGATTGTCTTTTAATTTAACTAAGCGTTCTTCATTTAATAAATGATAGGTTGGATAATCACCATCAGTAATTTTAGGCACATGTAATGAAATAACATCACACGCTAACACCTCTTCTAACGATGAAAAGTCTCTTGTATCTTCTTTATTATGCTCAAGTAAAGGGTCACAAATTTTATATGGAATACCTAACGCTGTTAGCTTTTCACTTAACCGTGTTCCAGTATTACCACCACCAACAATCCCAACCGTTAATAGGCTTAAATTTAATAAATAGCGTTCTGCTAACACCACCAAACTACTGATAACATATTCAGCAACAGAAATAGCATTACAGCCAGGTGCAGAATGAAAATCTATATTGCGTTGAGCTAGGTAGGTTTGATCAATATGATCTAACCCAATAGTTGCGGTACCAACAAAACTAAGCTTTTTATTCTTTTTTAAAAGCGCTTCATTAACTTTAGTAATTGAGCGAACCAATAATACATCAGCATCTATTATTTGCTCTGCTGTTAAGTTTCGCCCAGAGAAAGGTATCAAGTCCCCTTCCTTACAAAAATCGTTAAAAAACTCTTTAGCGTAAGGCATGTTTTCATCGAAGAATATTTTCATTAATTTTTCATTTATTTATTTAGCGGGAGTGTTCAAAAACTAAGTTATAGAGTAACTGCACTTGCAGAGGCAAGCAATAAAAAAGCCATAATAAGTAAATACCTAATATGGCTTTATTTAAGTCCCCTCGCTAAAGGCTATTATTTATATTTTTTCATCACTAACGTTGCATTAGTTCCACCAAAGCCAAAACTATTAGACATAATTAAGTTAAGCTCTTTGTCTAACTTCTCAGTCACAATATTCAAACCTTTTGCTTGTTCATCTAAGTTATCAATATTAATCGATGGTGCAACAAAACTATTTTCCATCATTAAAATTGAATAGATGGCTTCATGAACACCAGCAGCTCCTAGTGCATGACCAGTCATTGCTTTTGTTGCGCTAATTGCAGGGGAATTTTCACCAAACAACTCTTGAATAGCGCCTAGCTCTTTAACATCACCAACAGGTGTAGAAGTACCATGAGTATTTAAATAATCAATTTCGCCTTCAACACCTTCCATTGCTTGTTGCATACAACGTACCGCGCCTTCACCGCTTGGTGCTACCATGTCATAGCCATCAGATGTTGCGCCATAACCAACAATTTCAGCATAAATATGTGCACCACGAGCCAAAGCATGCTCTAATTCTTCAACAACAACCATGCCGCCACCGCCAGAAATAACAAAACCATCTCTGTCTGCATCATAAGTACGTGATGCTAACTCAGGTGTATCGTTACGACCTGCAGATAATGCGCCCATGCCGTCAAACATCATAGCTAAAGACCAATCAACTTCTTCACCACCACCAGCAAAAACAACATCTTGCTTACCTAGCTGGATAAGCTCCATTGCATGACCAATACAGTGAGCACTCGTTGCACAAGCAGAGCTGATAGAGTAGTTAACGCCTTTAATTTTAAATGGTGTAGCTAAACAAGCAGAAACTGTACTACCCATAGTTTTAGGTACTGCGTAAGGACCAACACGACGAATACCACGATTACGTAAAGTATCACAAGAAGCAACAATATTTGCTGACGATGCACCACCGCTACCAGCAACAATACCCGTTCTAAAATCTGAAACTTGTTCCTCTGTTAGTTTTGCATCAGTAATGGCTTGCTCCATCGCTATGTAGGCATAACCTGCTGCATCACCCATAAAGCGCAATGCTTTACGATCGATATGATCTTTAATATCAATGTTAGGTTTACCCCAAACATTACTTTTTAACCCTTGTTCAGCAAAACTCTCTGAATATGTAATGCCTGATTTTCCTGATTTTAAAGAGGTTAAAACCTCATCAGCATTATTACCAATGCTAGATACAATACCGATACCGGTGATTACTACACGTTTCATTTAAATAACCATTGTTTAATAAAAAATTAAGTACGAATTTGGAAAGTTCAGACTTTGATACACAAAAAATACTGAGTATTATACTGAGCTTAATCTAATAACTGGTACAACAAGTAAACTAAAAACAGACCAACCAGCGTACACCTGTACACCATAATATAATGTTACTGATAGAATATCTACGTTATCACAATAATAAAAATGTAATTACGCTGATCTAAAGCTAAAATTAACGTAAAATCTCAGACATTATGCACTGTATATAGTTGAGTTTCTTTTGAAAAAACCTGTTAGATCATCCCCTGAGTTAAGCTTTCAGCAAGATGGTACGCCATATTCTAAACAATTTACTGATATTTACTTTGATAGTGAATCTGGATATCAACAAAGCGAACAAGTTTTTTTATTAGGAAACAATATCAGTGATAGAATAAAACACAAAGATGACCGTTTTGTGATTATGGAAACTGGGTTTGGTACCGGACTTAATTTTCTATTGACCTTACAGGCGTACCATAAATTATTACAAGAAGTCACAGATAAGGAATTACCTGAATTATCTTTTATTAGCGTTGAAAAATTTCCACTTACTAAGCAACAGTTGGTTAAATCACTGCAAGCACTACCACAATTAACTAATTTTTCTAACTTACTATTAGCACAATATCCTGAGTTATCTTGTGACAACGACAACGTTGAAGAGTTTTCGCTTAGTTTTTTTAATAATAAAGTCACGCTCACTGTTATTATTAATGATGCCACCAAAGGGTTATCCAACCTTAATCCACTAAAAAATGATTTAGCTGACGCATGGTATCTCGATGGTTTTTCTCCTGCTAAAAATCCAGAAATGTGGAGTAAGGCATTATTCGAACAAATAGCTCGTTTATCGAAACCTGAAGCTAGCATAGCCACCTTTACTGTCGCTGGTTTTGTAAAACGACAAATGCAAGACGTTGGCTTTAGAACACAAAAAACAGCCTGTATCGGTAATAAGCACGAAATGTTAACTGGCGTTTTTCAACAAAATCCTTATTCAAAAAAAGGGTATCAACTTCGCTCTATTATCACTAAACCGCAACATGTCAGCATCATCGGCGGTGGTATTGCTTCAGCTTGTGCCGCATTAGCTTTAACTAAACAAGGTATTAAAGTAACTATCTACTGTAAAGATAACTCGCTTGCTCAAGGCGCATCAAGTAACGCAATTGGTGCTTTATATCCTTTATTACACCAACAAGCCGATGATATTAGTTTGTTTTATCAACAAGCATTTTGGCGAGCTAAAACACTTTATAATACGATTATTGAAGATGGTTTTAGTTTTCCTCACCAATGGTGTGGCTTATTAGAAATAGCCTATAAAGAGGCACTTGAAAAACGTCAACAGAAGTTTAATGAGTTAGCCACTTGGCCAACAAAACTAATTCATAGGGTTGATGCTAACAAGGCAAGTGAGTTAGCTAATATAGAGTTAACTCATGGTGGTTTATTTATGCCACATGCAGGCTGGATATCACCGCAAGATGCGGTTAAACAAATAATCAATGCAGCAAAAGCCACTGGTCGATTAAAAGTTGAAAATAATATATTAGTAAATAAAATAAAAAAAATAGAAACAGGTAAACCTAACAATAGTCATCAGAAAAACTGGACGTTACTCACAAATAAAGGTGAATTCGATGCCTGTGTTGTTGTTTTTTGTGGAGGCGCAGAAATAATTGATTTTGACTGGGTAAAACAATTACCTTTTAGCTCAGTTCAAGGCCAAGTAACCAACATGAATACCAATGAAAGTATCAGTGACCTTTCAACAGTGATATGTCATAAAGGTTATTTAACCCCTCAACATAACAATATGCATGCTATTGGCGCTACATTTAATAAAGACTGTACAAGAACCACAACGACATCTGAAGAAGATCAATTCAATCTAAATATGTTATCAACTTGCTTACCTGAATTAACTCAAAAAATAGGTTGGGATACAAGTGACATTGCTAGAAGTAAATCAAGGTTACGCTGTATGACCCCTGATCATATGCCAATAGTGGGTGCTATGCCTGATATTGAAAAACACATTGAAATATATCCACATTTAGCCAAAGATAAAAATTGGAAGTATGATCAAATTGCACCGGTTATTGATAATTTATATGTCATGATGGGCTTTGGTGCTAGAGGCCTATGTTCAGCACCATTGGCTGCCGATATTCTAGCAGCTGACTTGTGTGCTACTCCCTACCCTGTTGATAACGAAATGCTTTTCAATTTAAGTCCAAATCGTTTTGTCATTCGAGATATTATTAGACGAAAAATTTAACAATACCTCGGTTCTCAGATACATTAACAGAGTATAAACTTAATCCGTATTACATTAAACCTTGCACAACAGACCAGAAATTTTGGACTATCGCATTATCTTGTGGACTAAGTTCAGATTTTGCATTTGCTAATCTTTGTGAAACATTTTCCACTAAGGCTGCAGACATAGCTTGTTGTTCATCCCCACTATCGGTTGCGGCCAACGAAACTAAACCGCGAAGATAGCCTCCGGCAAAGAGCGTATCACTATCAACATCTTGATCAAAAAGATTATCTAAATATTGGTAAAGATCATTTAACGTATTTATTTTTTCTATCATGGTTTTCTATTCTTTATTGTCGTCATGGTTCGTATTATACCGATTCTATTAAATTAAATAAGCTTGATCCAAATATTGTTATTGATATATTGAACACAAGTAAAATTTAAAGTTAAGGTGTGACTATGCTAAAACGAGAAAAAACAGGTCTTATTGTTGTTGATATCCAAGGAAAGCTGGCACGCTTAGTTCATGATAGTCACACGTTAATTTCGAATTGTGAAAAACTCATCAAAGGAGCAAAAGCGCTTGATTTACCGGTTATCTTACTGGAGCAAAATCCTGATAAACTTGGTGCTACCACTGATGAACTAAAAACGTTACTAGCAACCAACTCTCCAATTACTAAATTTACTTTTGATGGATGCGCAGAGCCTTCATTCATCGAACAAATTAACACGATAGATGTTGATACTTGGCTTATTTGCGGCATTGAAGCACATATTTGTGTTTATCAAACAGCATTGCATTTACATCTACTAGGCTTAAAAGTACAGTTGGTGACAGACTGCATATCGGCCAGAACTCTTGTTAATAAAGAGTTAGCAATAAAAAAACTTATTAATAGAGGCCTTGATATTTCTGGGCTAGAAATGTGTTTATATGAACTTGTTAAAGATTGCAGGGCCAGTGAATTTAAAGAAATTCTTAATTTAGTTAAATAACCTGTGCTGCTTGATTAATATAATCTAAGTACGATTTAATAAACAAGCAGAGACCTCTAACAGACAGTTATAGTTAAGAAAAATTTAAAAGAAAACTAAAAGCGATAAGATTAACTTGGTGGATCAATATTATTAGCAATACTATTATTTAAGCGAAACCAACCCGCTATAGAATAACGATCACGTTTTGCCGGTAGAACTTCATGAACAAACTCTTCACTTAAAAAAACCACTATTGTGCCAAAACTTGGGATCACCGTTACTTTTTTGTTATCAATAGCAGCTGAAGCTGGTAGCTTTTTATCGTATATCACTAACTCGCCAGCATCATCTGCTGACCAATGTTGATTAAGGTATACCACAACAGATAACACGCGATTTCCCTCACCTTTAAAAGCATCTTTATGTTTTTTATAAAAATCGCCTTTGGTATAACGAGCAAAGTGACTCTCAAAAGAAAATAAACCGAGAAATAACCGTCTGTTCAAATAAGCCTGTAATGCCGCAGCCCATGATATCCACGCACTGCCAGCTTCACTACTTCCTGTTATCCAACTGATTTCATCTGTTCTGATAAAATCATTAATTATATGATCTTTAGCGCGGCCAATACCTGCCCGTTTAAAGTTTGATTCAGGTAATTCGGTAATATGGTGTAATAATAAATTGGTTAAATTTTCAGGTAATGCATAAGGTCGAATACTGTAACCTTTTTCAATAATATCATTCGCGATGAATTCAAATAGCGATTCAAACAATGATGAATCATCGTCAAGAAGGCTAGCTTTAGGTAGGTTCATGGTCTGTTCTATGGTGTAATTGGGCAAGTAATAGCCACATTAAAAGGATAAATCTAATTGTGAACATATGCGACGAGTAACTTTTGATGCACAATATCAGCTATTCATCTCAACGTCTGTTTTATATACTAATAAAAACCCTTTATCTATCTTTTATTTTTACCCGAGATAGACATAAAAGTTAAGACCTTAAACATAGGTGCCTTACGAGCTAATATTTTACAAACTAAAAGCTTAAAAAATAACAAGTTTCAAGTTTCCTAACAACCATAGTGTAGAATCAACGGATCACAATACAATGTTATTAAAACTATCAGCACACAATAAATCTAGCCAGAGCTATTATGAAAATAAATTACTAGGGCTCAGTGTCGGCATTCAAGATAGTAATAATCATATGAAAAGAGCAACGTCACATGACAGCGATAAGTTCGTCACTATAGTAGAGGGCTCTGCTGAAATAAAGAACACAATTACGGGTAAAGTTGATAAGGTAAATCAGGGAGAAAGCTTTGTTATTCCACAAGGTTATACTTATCAATGGCAACAAAGTGCTAATTTAATCACTTTTCATCTTACTTACCTAGCATCGGAACAGTCCTTACCTATATCAGAAAAACTTAAAGATATTTTTTTTATTGATGAAAAAAATGAAACTCCTTGGCAAGACACGTCTGACGGTTACAAAAAAAAGGTTGAATATCAAAGCTATAACAAAAAATTTACCGCAGGAGTATGGCAAGGAGGACAATTTAAAACAGGGCTTATTGCCTTTCCTTATAATGAATTCATTTTAGTTAAATGTGGCACTCTTATTTGTACTGATGAACAAGAAAATATACACACAATTAATACAGACGAAGCACTATTTATTCCTCAAGGTACTCGTTGCTCTTGGACGTCTCAAGGAAAAATTAGCCTTCACTTTGTACAAGTCAAAAAAGATTAAATATTTTTTATATTATTCGGTTACCCTAAACGCTTCAGCAGATAGATGATGTCGATTCAATAACTTGTAAAACTCAGTACGATTGCGCTGAGCTATTTTAGCTGCTTGAGATACATTCCCTTCCGTTAGCTTTAATAATTTAGCTAAATAATCTCGTTCAAACTCATCTTTAGCTTGCTGAAATGAAGGTAATGAACTACTTTCGTCACGCAAAGCATTTTTAACTAAACTCGCGACAATTATACTTTCTCGAGATAAAGCGACACTCTGCTCAACAACATTTTGTAATTGCCTAATATTCCCAGGCCACGGAGCAGCAATAAGTACCTCCATTGCTTCTTGCGAAAAACCATTAATATCAAGACTGGTTTGTTTACTGCTATGATTAAGAAAGTGTTGAGCAAGTAAAGGAATATCTTCTCGACGTTCTATTAAGGGCGGCAATTCTAGTTCAACCACATTTAAACGATAATATAAATCTTCTCTAAACGTTTTTTCTTTTATCGCTTCCTGCAAATTTTTATGAGTAGCTGAAATAATTCTAACATCAACTTTAACGGCTTGTGTACTGCCCACAGGACGCACTTCTCTTTCCTGTAAAGCTCTGAGTAACTTAACCTGAAACCCCATTGGCATATCACCAATTTCATCTAAGAATAATGTGCCTCCGTTACTGGCTTGAAAAAGTCCTTGGTAACTTTTATCCGCTCCCGTAAATGCGCCTTTAACGTGACCAAATAACTCTGATTCTAATAACTGTTCTGGAATTGCGGCACAGTTAATCGCCGTAAATGGTTTATCAGAACGATGGCTTGCCTGGTGAATTGCTTGTGCTAAGAGCTCTTTACCAGTACCACTTTCACTATGGATAAGTAAACTAAAATCACTTGTAGCAACCTGCTTTGTTTGTTGCAATAACGATTCCATAATAGCGCTACGACTAATTATTTTCTCACGCCATGTCGCTTCTTTATCTTTATTAGTAGAGCTTGAAGGTTGTAAACGAATAGCTTGAGCAACCGTTTCAAGTAACTGTTGGCTTTCAAAAGGTTTAGTTAGAAAACTAAAAACACCTTGTTTGGTTGCATTAATCGCATCTGGTATTGTGCCGTGTGCGGTCATAATAATAACGGGGACATTAGGTGATTGTTGACGTATTTGTTCAAATAACGCCATGCCATCCATTCCTTCCATACGTAAATCGCTAATCACTAATTGGGGGTGAAAACTTTTTAACATACCCAATGCCACTTTTGCATTAGCTGCAGATTCAACTAAATACCCCGCTGCAGATAGACGTATACCTAATAAACGTAATAAGCTAGGATCATCGTCAACAATTAAAATTTTATCTTGCTCAATATTCGTCATGGGTTGATGATCTGATAATTTCATAATTTATTGTCCATGCTCACTAATATTTTGCTCAATTTTTTTCAGCTGAGTTATTTGTTCTGTTAACTGTTTAACGGTTAATTCGAGTGCTGCAATTTTATTCACTTGCTTTTTCTCATTAATTCGATTTTTAGTCACTTGCTTATCATAAGCAAGCTCCTGATTAATTAACTTCTGGAATAAGAATAACTGCTGATTTAATTGATCTTTAAGTAAACGGATAAAAGCTTGATCAGCTGTACTCAATGGATAATTCTGATACGTTTTTAATTGTTCATTTAGTTGAGATTTAGCCGAATAAACATTATGAATAGAAGAATTAGGCAAGCTATATAATAAAATTAAATTAATTCCAGCTTCAATATTACCGGCTCGCTTTTTAGCCTGTTGCTCTTCTATCTCTTTTTGCAGCTCAGCGTCTGATAGTGTCTTAAGTTTGAGATAATACTGACCAAAGCTAACGGTATTAGTGACAATCGTATTATTGGCATCTTCTTCTGTGCTTTGAGGCGATAAAGATTTCTCAATCGGTACAGTATTTTGACATGCAGTAATTCCAATACTAATAAACACAATAAAAAGAGCTTTATAGAATTTAAAGCCTTGCTTTATATCCTGTGCATTTATAACTAAATTCATTGCTTATCTCCAATACCAACACTATTAAGTATGATTTTCATTGTTGTACCACTAGGCGGCTTTGTTTGACTAATAAGCGTAATGTCACCATTTAATCTCATCAGTAGTTCTTTCACAATAGTTAAACCAAGACCACTACTTTTAATATTATAATCTTTGGCTGGTGTTCCTTGATAAAAAGCATCAAAAACTTTACCTTGTTGCTCCTTTTCAATACCGCTCCCTTGATCGCTAACGGAAAATACCAACTGATTATTACAAATAACCGCGAATATTTTTACCATTCCGTTTTCAGGTGAATATTTGATAGCGTTAGATAATAAATTATCAATAATAACATTGAGTTGCTTCATATTACTTTCAATAGTGATATTGGGGTAATCTTTTTCTATTATGATATTTTTGCGTTTAATATCGAGTATTCTATCATTTAAGACTTGTTCAATAAGTTCTGACAAATTAATCGTTTCCTTATCTTGCAAACTTGTAGAATCTAAAACAATATTAAAATCAAGTAGCTCTTCAATTAACCGTTGTAATCGAGTTGTACTGTTACGAATAATTTTAGTTATCTCCTGTTGATCACTATTAAGCGAACCAACACTGTTATCATAAATTAACTCTGTACCTTCTCGTATTGCGGCTAATGGCGTTTTTAATTCATGAGAAATATGCCTAATAAAGCTCGATTTTTGTAACTCTAGCGCATGTAAGCGGCCTCTCATACGATTTAATGCATCATTAATCTCTTTAATTTCAAGAAAACCAGCAACATAGTCCGTAGGTAAATTAGTATCTTGTTCAAAATTACCTTGCTGAAGTCTACCTATTTTTAGAATTAACCGTTTGAGAGGCTGAGTGATTAATACAATAAATATCCCTGCAATTAATAATGAAATTGGGATAATAAATAGACTTTGTAATAAGGTATGGCTTACTTTCTCTGTAGCATCTTTGATGCCTTGCGCTTGTTGACTGATAAACTCGCGGCTACGCGTATCTATTTCCTCATTAATATTAATCAACCGTTTAAACTGACTCTGTAATTCTTCTAAAGACGTTACCACCACTACACTATCAGTATTTAATGTCGTCGTGCTAGGAATCATTATACTCTGGTGCACCTGAAGTATTGCTGTTGAGAACTGTTCACTCAACTCTTTAATTACCCTATCATCAAACTGATGTAGCTTCTCATTGGTTGCCTGTAATATTTGTTGTTCAATAATGTAGTTATCTATTAATTCAATATCTTGCAGTACTAAGTATTGGCTAGCGTACCTTTCCATTTTCTTTAATGTATTATTTATTTTTTGGTTGGTATTAATTAATTCTGCCACAGTAAAAATAGAACTAGCCCCTTGCTTAGAGAGTTCATTCACCTGCTTAGCACTGTATAAAAGCGCTAAAACTAAAGGCAATGCAACGAGTGTAAATCCCAAAAAAGTTAATGTCTTTATTGATAACGATTTTACTCGATTTAATTTACTACCAAGATCGATCTTCAATTTCTTCAGCCAAAGCACCCTGAATAACTCCTTATCATTAATTCAACGCCTTTTTATGTCATTTTTAATGTAAATACAATGATGTCTCAAATTGGAGACAAATATCAGAATAAAAAACGACTCTATTACCCATTGATTTATAAAGATTTATTTTAAAACAAGGACTTTTAATTTCATAAAACTTTATCACACCAATAAACCTGTCGCCAAAAAGAGACACACCTACTAGAGAAAACACCTAAAAATAAAAAATATACCAATAAAAACAACGAATTACAAAGTAGGCATGGAGTATGCAATCACTGTATTCGAACACATAACAGAGCATAAATAATGCATATACACTGATTTATTTAACTCATTATGGATTTTATCGTAAATACACATCGAGCGTTGCTCGACTACAAATAAAAAGGTATCAAAATGAAAAACATTAATTTATTCAAAGTTACTGTAATGGTAATTACTGCGGCTCTTGCTTCTAATTTTGTTAACGCTGAAGATAAAATAAGTACAGCGATAGAAAGTTCTCAGCCAACAATGGCTAAAGTCGAACAACAACTTAGCTTCCCTGCATTAATCACCGAATTAGACGGCGATGCAAATGGCATGTTAAGCCAAGATGAAGTTGCTGTTTCTCACCTAACCTTCTTGCAAGAAGAGTTCAATAATATCGATGCCAATCAAGATGGCCAAATTGAGGAAGCTGAATTTAATAGCTTTATCGCTCAGCTGAAAGATAAAGTAACAGATATGGCTAATACTGAAGATTAGTATTTTAGGCTATTAAGATCTATTAAGCCGGCTGTCCCCTTACAGTCGGTTTTTTTGAGCATTTAGTGCGCTCTAATTAAAGCTAAACAATTGAACCAATTCAAAAAAGTTACTTCCCACTACACAAATGTAACGTTAATAGGCAAAACATTGATTAAATTTATCCCTAAGAGAATAGTACTTCAATTAACCAATGACACAAGCTATGTATCATCCTTTTCGAAATCATTAACTCAGCATTTAAAGCTTTACTTTATATTCGTCATTCGCCCCTTGCGAGCTCATTAGTAAATTATAAACGGAGATTCACATGAAAAAGCACTTCGCCAAAAAGACACTAGCTATAGCTATTATTGGCGCTCTCAGCTCTGTATCAATAACGACCTTAGCACAAACGGATACAAATGAAGGTGACATAGAAACAATTGAAATTAAAGGCTTTCGCGGTAGTTTACTTCAAGCAAAAGACTTAAAACGAAATGCATTGGGTACGCAAGACTCAATTGTAGCTGAAGATATCGCTGACTTTCCAGATCTTAACCTTGCCGATGCATTGCAGCGTATTCCTGGTGTTGCCATTACTCGTGAAGGTGGTGAAGGCCGACAAATTTCATTACGTGGCTTAGGCCCAGATTTTACCCAAGTTCAGCTTAATGGAATGGAAGCATTAGGTACTTCATCTTCGGCTATGGATAGTCGTGGCTCAATCAGTCGCTCACGCGCTTTTGATTTTAACATTTTTGCTTCTGAGTTATTTAACCGTGTTGATGTGAACAAATCTTTCTCAGCCGACATGGATGAAGGTGGCATCGGTGGAACAGTTAATTTAGTAACTGCAAAACCTTTTGATTATGATGGCTTTAAAGGGGCGATTAGTGGTCAAATAGGACAAAATACTTTAGCCGATGGTACAAGTCCTCGAGTAGCTGCATTAATTTCGAATACATGGGGAGATTTTGGTGCCTTAGCATCGATCGCCTACAGCAAACGTAATACCAATGAACAAGGCTTTAATACCTATCGTTGGCGATTAAAAAATGCAGATGGGTCGGATATTTCGGCTCTATCTCAGGAAAACCAAGATGCTGTTAACAGTGGTGACCTAAGGTTTTCACGCGGTAGCCGTTATTCTTCATTTGAAAATGAACAAACCCGTATTGGTGCAACCGTTGCTTTGCAGTATCGTCCTAGTAGTAACTTTAAAATAGGGTTTGATGGCTTATACGGTGTTTTGGATAACGACCGTAATGAATTTCACCTGCAAAGTAGAGGCTCAAGCTCTACTGCTTTAGGCTGCACAGGCCCAACTTATAGTAGTATCCAAGCAGAAGCTAACGCACCTATTTGCTCAAGTTTAGTCGATATACAATATAATGCGGGTAACGAAGTAATCTATTCACATTTTGAAAACGCAGCGATTCACTCAGAAAGTCGTCAACAAAATGCTGATACTACATTAACCCAAATGGTGTTAAATAGTGAATGGAGCATCACTGATAGCTTCACTTTAAAAGCATTAGTTGGTCACGCTAATAGTGATTTTGATACTGGAAGCACTAAAGTCTATTTGGAATCCTTTGGTGATCAAACAATTGACTATACTAAGAATCAATTTTATGGCATTAACACCTATGGCTATGATGTAACCGACGTTGATGAGTATAGGTACCACGAAATAGATCTAGAAGAAGATCAAATATCGAATAGCTTTGACCTTGCCAAGCTAGACACAATCTATATGTTAGATAATGCTGGTACTATCTCTGCAGGTATTTCCTTAAAAAACTTTAAAAATGAAGCATGGGAAAACAAAACTGACAATATCTTACGTACCGAATGGGAACAAGGAGATATAAGCGATATTATTGACCCTAATGTAACTTATACCTATACAGGACATAACGAACAACAGTGGTTAGTTGTTGACGTACCTAGCGTATTAAATGCCTATGGCATTGATAGTAACTTACCTCAAGCTAGCTATTCAAACCAAGTAGAAGAGGAGACCTTAGGCGCTTATTTACAATACGAATTTAGTGCTGACTTTTCTAATGGCTTCTTACGTGGCAATATAGGTGCTCGATATTACAATACAAACATTAGTTCCGTAGGTTTAGTCAATAATGAACTTACTGAAGTAACACAAGAATACTCTGGTGTATTGCCAACATTAAATCTAGCTTGGGAGGCGACCAATAACCTAGTGATACGGGCAAGTATTGGAAAAAATGTTACACGCCCTTCATTAGCGGCATTAAATGCAACAGGAACAGTACAAAATGATCCTAACTCAACAAATGGCCTGAGCATTTCTGCAGGTAATCCAGGACTACAACCATTTGAATCAACTAATTTTGAAACAGCAATAGAATATTACTTCGATGAAGTCGGTTATGTATCTGCCGCCTACTTTACTAAATCAATTGACAATTTCATTGTTACCAATACAACCTCATTAGCGTATGGAAATACTGGCTATTCATTATCATTTTTAGGTGACGTTGATGGCAATGGCAATCCACAAACAGCAGATACTATGTATACCGTTATTCAGCCTATTAATACCGATAAAAGCAATATTAGCGGTTATGAAATGGCATTTCAGCGAGATTTAGACTTTTTACCAGAGCCACTAAATAATATGGGGCTAATTATTAATTATACTTATGCCGATGGCGAAGCCTTGTATCGCAATGTGGGTAACACTGGAGTTGATGAGTTTAAATCGTTCCCTGGATTATCTGAGCATTCAGGCAACTTTACCATTTATTTTGAGCAAGAAAATTGGGGAACACGTATCTCCGCAGCTTACCGTAGTGATTATATTTCAGATGTCTCATCAAATAGTGATGAAGATGAACGTGGTTACCATGCAACCACCTATGTTGATTTTTCAGCTTTTTACAATATATCGGAACAATTAAAAGTAACCATTGAAGGTACCAACTTAACTGATGTGAAAGAGGAACAGTACAGTGACTCAGCAGACAGACTATACAATGTAACTGAAAACGGCCGTACTTTCTACTTAGGTGCTACCTATACGTTCTAACAAATAATGTTTACTAATAAAATAGCAATGATGTCATAGCATTTTTTAAATATAGTCCAGTTATTGTTAGTTTAATATACTTAGCTGATAGTTTATGCTGTCAGCTTTTTGGATCGAACAATTAAGAAAAATCATAATTGTTATATATCAACAAGAGGCATATAAGATGAATGAAAAAATAACTCGTCATATTAAAATAAATGATTGGATTTTCGAAGTAAAAATGGTGAAAGCTATACGTGTTGAAAACTATGGAGAGCCCTATAGTGCAGTCGCTAATATTAATTTAAATGGTAATAACGCATACATTGACGGCATGATGCAAAAAAATTTATTACAAATAAGCACTAAAGACATCGCTGCTATTGAACAATATTGTGACAAAATGTCAATCGATGACATAACATTTGATACACAAGCCCCTAAATTACATAGCTCCCCATTATTTTCATTACCTACAGGGTAATAACGATCAGAGAATACCTAAATAGAGCGTGATCGATAAAGTACTCACTTAAATTACTCATCTTCAGTCATAACTAATAAATGAATAATTATCGTCATTCTAGAAACTACCTCACAGTAACTATACAACTACATGCTTTTATTCGCATTAACAGGAAATAACTCCACTGATTTTTTTCTTTGAAAAGTAAACCAATTTATCCAACCAAAACTAATACAAACAAGCCACATAAAATAGTCAATCAACAATAATTCATTCCTTTCAATACCGACATTACGTATTAATGCTGACCATTTAAAGAAACCATTACCAGCCTTAAATTTATATACTCGCTCCCCCTGCTTTGCCCATAAATAATTATATTTAAAACAAAAGTCATGCAATATCACTGGAATTAACAGCAGCCCTGTCGGTGAAAAAAAGATCCATACGATTGATGGATAGGAGCTACCGTCAAATACAAATCCTTTAGGGATAATAATGACCCTTTTATTTGGTAATACATAATGCCAATCTTCAACAAGTTGCCATTGCCTTTTTCTAAAAAGTAAACGCCATAGCTTAGAATAAAACGAAAAACGTTGTGTCTTAATGGCAAAGGGCTGTAATTTTGGCATTTCCATAAAATTTATCACATTATTAATAGTTAATAATGTGATTCTATAGTTAAATGTATCATAGATTAAAACGTAAAATTTCACTTAGTTTAATTAAAAAAATTTGTTGAACAACGGCCTATTAGGAAAAGTAATGTCTTTAGAGTTATTACCTGAATATATTGAAAAAGTAGATGAGCTTTTTACTCATGAATTACCACTCAATGCACTTACCGTAGAAATTGAACGTGAATTGTTACCCGAAAATACTGCCATTCTACTCGAAGCGTTTCCAATAAAGCCTCGTTTAATGCTTTGGAAAGAATTCAGTAGTGAGTACCAGCAAAATATTTTCCTAGAGATGAAAAATGAATCCAGGCAAATGCTATTAAATGCTATGGATGATGATGCATGTTTACCGCTGTTTGATAAATTAGATGCTAATAGCTTACTTGAACTTACCGAAGATCTAAGTGTTCGCTTTATTGAGTATGCGATTTCTCAAATGACAGCAAAGCAGCGCGAACATTTCAAAAAAGCACAAGATTATTCAGAAGACGAAGTTGGCCATTGGCAAAGTTTTGATGAGCACAAAATCCTTGCTAAGTTAAAAGTATCGTCAGCAAAGAAAATTTGCTCAAAAAAACAAGCTGCTTGTAGTGAAGTTATTTATATTATTGATAATAAATCTGTTTTACTCGGTGAAATAGCGATTAATAAATTATTACTTTTAAATGATGAACAACCATTAAGCGAGTTAGTCGATGAAGAGTTTATAGCATTAGACAGTACTAAAAATATAGATGAAGCCGCTGAAGCAGTAATTCTTTCAGGTAAATTGGCATTACCCATCATCGACGAAAATGGTTGCTTAACTGGGCGCTTAGACTTACATACAGCATACAAATACAAAGAACAACAAAAAGATAATCAGTTAATTCAATCAGCCGGTTTAAGTGAAGAAGAAGATTTATTCTCTAGTGTATGGCTAAGTAGTAAAAACCGTGCGATTTGGTTAGGTGTTAATTTAGTAACCGCTTTTTTAGCTTCTTGGTTTATCGGATTATTTGAAGCTACATTACAACAAGTAGTCGCTTTAGCGGTACTAATGCCTGTTGTTGCTTCAATGGGAGGAATATCCGGTAGTCAAACATTAACGCTAATTATTAGAGGGTTAGCATTAGGACAAATAAGTGACTCGAATAGACAAGCTATCATCAATAAAGAACTAAAAGTCGGAGCAATAAATGGCATACTCTGGGCAACAGTCATCGGTATAATTACTTTTTATTGGTTTTCAAATCCTATGTTATCAGTCACCATTTGTCTCGCGATCTTAGGTAATATTCTAGTTGCTTCATTATCTGGAGTTTGGATCCCTTGGATACTAACTAAGTTTAAAATCGATCCTGCTTTGTCAGGAGCTGTAATCTTAACTACCGTCACAGATATATTTGGTTTTATCGCATTCTTAGGCTGCGGTACATTGTTATTGTTATAAACATTTTATAACAAACTATACTTTTGTTAGAGATAACAATTTAGAGGTAATTATGAGTCAAGCAGCGTTCATTTATGGTTATTATTTTGATCAAAGTAGCCCAAACGACACTATTTCATCACTCGATACGTTAGAAAGTAATCGCCCTTACTGGTTGCATTTTGATTATACGAAAGACGAAACAAAACAATGGCTAGAACAGCAAGAACACTTAAACCCAGTTGTTATTAGCGCGTTACTAAATGATGAAACTCGCCCTAGAGCAACCATGCTTAATGACGGAGTATTATTATCATTAAGGGGGGTAAATCTAGCACCTAATAGTGATCCTCAAGATATGGTATCTATCCGTATATGGTTCACTAAAAATAATATTATCAGTACACGTGCTCGTACGTTATTATCAACCAAAGATATAGCGACTAATTTTGATAACAATTGTGGCCCTAAAAGTGCGTCTGAATTTATCACTTTAATGACCGAAAATTTAATCGTAAGAATGAGTCAAACGCTTTATGAAATAGAAGATAATGTATCAGAAATAGAAGAGAACACCCTAGCAGCAAATAGTTATGATCTACGAAATGAGCTTTCTGACTTACGAAGACAAATTATATCTCTTCGACGTTATTTATCACCTCAGCGAGAAGCGATGACTCAATTAGTAAGTGATAAAATCACACTTTTTTCTAACGAAGAAAAAATACAATTACGAGAAACCTCTGATCATTTAACACGCTACATTGAAGATTTAGATTCTATTAAAGACCGAGCAATTGTCTGCCAAGAGGAGCTAAACAATAAATTAGCCGAACAAATGAATAACAGAATGTTTGTGCTATCGGTTGTTGCCGCAATATTTCTTCCTTTAGGATTCTTAACCGGCTTATTAGGGATTAACGTTGGCGGTATCCCAGGTTCGGATAACACCAGTGCATTCAGTATTTTTATCTTAATACTTATTGCTGTAGTGGTATTACAAGTTTGGATCTTCAAAAAGAAAAAATGGTTTTAGTTTATTTACCGAGGGTTTGTATTCACAAACCTCTTGAATACCCCAATAAAAAAACATCTAGCTATTATCACGCTTTAAAACCTAACATGTATTTATAAATTCAGTTGTTTCAAGTGACCGCTGTAGTGACTTTGTTGCCAGTCATTATAAATACGAATGTAGAATTGAGGCCAATGACTCCTACAAGCTCATAGCTGGCAGTGGTGTGTTGTCTCTGAACGATAACTTTTGCCACATTGCGGACATTAGCTGTTAGTCGTCAAGAATTGATTCGGATGAGGTTTTGTATTGATAACTAACCATAGTCTCTTGTTAAATGGAATTTTTTAGACACCTAACTCCATATGATTAATTATTTTTTCTAAATGAGTGTCGGAAAAGTCAGATAAGCACTTAAGCTTAATATAAGATAATTCATATTTTTCATCTGTAAACTCAAGTTCAGGTGGAACTACAACAGTTTTCATCTTTGCTTGATTTGCAGAAAGGATGCCCGAAACACTATCTTCAAATGCAATGCATTTTGAGGGTTCAACATTCAATTTTTTAGCCGTAGATAAATATACGGCTGGATCAGGTTTTCCTTTTATTTCATGTTCCGAAGAAGAAGTAGCATGAAAGTAATGAGAAATATTAAGTTTTTTTAAAACAATAGGAATTAGTTTTGAAGGAGCATTAGTTGATAAACCGATTTTAAAACTCTTTTCTTGAAAAAAGTCTAAAACTTTATATACTCCTTCCAAAGCAACACCTTCATCAATAATTAATTCTGCTACACGATCAATAACTTCATTTTCGACTTCACCTAAGCTTTTACCTAACCAAGGAAAATGATTATACCAAAACTCTGTTACTTCACGAGTAGTCATCCGAACAGTTTGAGATGAAAGTTCATTAGTTACTTTTACGCCTAAAGATGAAAAAATTTCCTTTTCCGCTTTTTTCCACATCGGCTCCGAATCGATTAACGTTCCATCCATATCAAAAATTGCAGCTTGCATCATACTGATTCCATTTAACGCTTTGCTAAGATGCTAAAACGGTTGGATTGTTTTTTTTGCGGTACTTTGCAAAAAACGAACAAACTATTTTAGTCCTTTGAGCAACTTATACATAATTTATTTACTGTATTTAAGCTCAAAGAGCTCTTTAAGTAAATTAGTTCTTTGAACATTAGATTGACCAACAATACCGATAGAAATAATTAATATTATTACAGCACCACTTAAATCATTAGCTAAATCTAATCCAAAATACGCCAGTAATAAAAAAGCGAAAAAGTAGAGAGGAATAAAGCTTAATCTGTGAAGTTTACTTTCGATTTTTTGAATTTGATCAATCTTATTAAATTCAACTTTTGCGTCTAATTCTGCTTTTGAATTGATTTCCATATGCTTACCGTGATTATTATCCAACGAGTTTGTAGAATAACTCGTTTATTATAAATTTCCCCATAAAATAGGGGTACTAAATGCATTACCTATATCGCGTTAACACTCTACAGCCTGATACAGGAGCTAAAAAAACTCATCGTTTTGACTGAGTTAGTTATTCTACAGCCTCAACGCCTCGCTCAGCGTGTTGACGAAAGTGGCGATTCTTTTGCAGTTTTTTCGCAAAAGAAGTGACGCTTTTGGCAATCCGATGCAGCAATTTGTTATACCTTACCCCACATTTGGTATGTTAACCAACAAGTCTGTGACACCAATATCTATGCCTTGCTGATATAGCAAAGTAGATACCTGGCCACGATGATGTGTTTGATGATTAAAAAAGTGCTGCAATACGTGACCAAAGTTTTTAATGAATGCCTGACCATTTGTGTTTTTATAGGAAAGCGGTTCAGAAATAGCCTTATCAGTAAGCTCTTTAGTAAAGAGTTTAATCACTTTATCCATTTTTTCTCGTTTTTCTTTTAACGTACCAAATTCTGAATATAAAATAGTATCAAGTGATTTTGGTGTTTCTAGTGCCCGAACATAATCAAGTGCCGGATAACTTTCTAGATGATTGGCAAAGCGTTGAAGCCAAATAGTATCACCTACAAGGATATGATTTAGAGTATTAATAATTGAACCAAAGAATACACCTTGGTCTTTAGCCAAATTAGTTTCACTTAACTTAGAAGCAGCTTGATAAATATTTTCATTAATCCCTTGATTATACTCTGCCATCAATTCGAAATTTAATTTAAGTGACATAACTCTCCTTAGGTATAAACACAATGACTCCCCACGAGATGCTAGCCTCTGAACGTGAGCTAGTTTTACAAACCAGAGCCATACTAACTGTGTCAACAATATAAAACAGAGGCTAGCATGTCAAAACATAACATACTTTTCATTGAAGTTTTATTTGAGTTTTATTTGACCACCCATAATAACGTGGATGAAATTCAATCCATAAACTAAGCTTAATTTACCTTGATTAAGTTTGGTGATATGTGATTTTAGCGAACATGTTGGTTTGCAACGTACACATGGCATAGCCAATGCGAGAGCCTGTTTGAATAGCGCATAACCCACACACTAAAAGCGCTAGTTATTTAATTTTATGTTATTTCAAAATAACGGTTTTAACTCGGCTTAAATTCAACCATTTCACCAATATTCATAATATCTCCGAAGATAATCTTAATTCCCTCGAATTAATCAATATTTGAGTAACCCAAAAAACCTAAAGAGGCTGTCTATTATTGCCTGATTATTATGGGTGCTAATTGATGGGTGTCCCAAATTTTTCTTCTGTACTGCCTTAAAGACTCTGCTACTTTTGAAAACTTATTTAAATCCATTTCACCCTCAGATTACGTAGTACATTGAACGCCAAGCTCACCAGAATTTGGGGAGCGCAGCGAGTAAAATTTCTGTGTGTAACGCCTTGTTATATTTTTTGAAACTCTAAAGCATATTTGGTTTTTGATTTAACTGCTTGATACCATTTCACATGCTTCCATTCACTACCAGATAAAAGCTTTCTCAGAGTTAGCTTATCTCTTTCTGCCATCCTTAAACCAAACGCAATAGAGTTAACTGCTTTTTCAGGAAACTTTATTGCTTGAGATTTTTGAAATATAAGCCTACGTTCTTTTTCATATTTCCAACTAGAGTATTTTGTACCAAGTACTGAATAAAAAATATCACCAGCTATGCTCTGTTTATTATTAACTCCAGGGAATTGTTCAAAGTATTTAAATCTATTAATAATTTCGTTAAATGGGTACTCTGCTTGATATGTAACATCTAAAGGAAAAATATTTGAGCCGTCTGGACGAAGAATGCGTTCATTAAACCCAATACAGATCCCTTTATGCTCATCTGCATAATGAGACCACATTAATTGATTTTTCCTAGTTTTGCTGAATGAACATATACCAGTAGTTTGTAACTGCTTTTCTATAATTTCTTTATATTTTTTTCTTTCATCTTCGGGAAATGGATAGCGCTCCCAAACAGCTTGGAGAACTTCTGAAAATGAAGACTCCCCTTCAAAGGGGTCATTCAGTGAACTAGGATTAGCGAACCATAGCTCTCCATTTACTAGGAGTTCGATACTACTTTTATCGAATTTACGATATTTGAATAAATTAGTTGGAGTAATCATGAATCCCTATGAGAAATATAACGCCTCACTCAGAGGCTAAAAATTGATGGCTAAAATAAGCGAGGCACGAGCAATAGCCAGCTGTTTTTAGTCCTTTGCAGTGACTTGTTATATGTACATGCCACTATATTATTGTTTTTCCCATTTATCGTGAATAATTTTATAGTTAGAAATTGTTAATTCATGATTTTTTATATATTGCCACTTTGAAAAGGCACGCAATACCATAGGTATAAGAGATATTAAAAACGATCCTTTTAATAAAGGTATCCAAATAGCTAGAGATGACGCTATTGAGTAATCGAAACTTTCACCAAATAGAAACTTATCTAAGAAATTTAGCGTGAACATAATGACGAAAAAGACACCACCTGTTTTCACTAAAGATAGTAAAAGCGTCGTAATCTCTAAAGTTATAAAATAATGAAAATACTTTTTCATATCACCTAAACTCAAAGTACATATAACGCCTCGTTAAGAGGCAAATAATATGTTGGCTAAAATAAGCGACGCAGGAGCAAAAGCCAACTGTTATTTGTCCTGCTTTAACGACTTGTTAGGGCAACTTACCATATGACGTATCAAGCTGTACGCTGTATGTTATATTTGTATTGCTATGATTCAACTCAAAGCTTGCAGAGTCACCTACCGTTAAATCCATAGCGTGACCACCCACATAATATGGTTTACCTGTAGATATATCTTTAAGATTGATTAACAGATTGACTTTCTTAAAGTCGTCGGTACGAGTAGTTATTTTGAATGTATATTGACCTTTAAAATCAATTGAATGAACATCATTAAAGTTAACTAATACCGCATTATTATAAATTTGACGCGTTTCTGATTCTTCAGATATTTTGATTGTTTTAGTTATAACAAATTGTGTAACCAAACCATCTTCAGCAATTACATTTAATGATAGAAAAGAAAAAACAATTGCGGTGATATATTTCATAGCAGAACTTCCTTGTTGCCCTAACAGCTTATTATGTATACGGCTCAGTAATGTCCGTTTCATAATTATTATTTAATTCGTAATAATATCTCATAACTTCAACGGATTAGAAACAATAAAAATATAATATAAACCGAAGTACAGATATTACTAAGCCGGCTCAGTAACGTCTATACTTTATAAAAACTACAAATCAACGTAAATTCAGTTAGATAGGCAGTTATATTGAGTGATGTTTGCCATTTGTAATATATTACTGAGCCGGCTCAGTAATATATTTTTATAAGTATGTTTGATATTTATTTAATTAAAAACTATAACTGTATATACATACAGATAACAGGGTTTAATTATGTCTCCATCTCCTTTTTTAGAAAGCATACGTCATATTATTCGTACGATGCACTACAGCATACAAACTGAAAAAACCTATTTAGTATGGATAAAGCGCTTTATTCTATTTAATCAAAAGCGTCACCCTAAGGATATGGGAGAAGAGGAAGTTAGTAACTTTTTAACTCATCTTGCCGTTGATCGGAATGTAACCTCATCAACACAAAACTTAGCCTTATGCTCCATTGTTTTTATGTACAGACATGTATTTCAAAGAGAATTAACATTATTGGCGGGTACAATTAGAGCTAAGACACCAACAAGAGTGCCTACTGTATTATCAAACGATGAGGCCATGGCTATTATTAACGAATTAAAGCCGCCCTATCACCTCATGTTTAGCATACTTTATGGATGTGGGCTAAGAAAAGCAGAGCTTCTGAGATTACGAATAAAGGATATAGATTTTTCAGGTAACTCAATTTATGTATTTCGTGGTAAAGGAGCTAAAGATAGGATAACACTGTTACCCAGCACTCTGATAGACCCATTAAAAGACCAAATTGCAAAAGTTGAACACATTCACCAGAAAGATTTAGCTGAAGGTCAAGGAAAAACGAGTCTACCTGCTGGATTAGCCCGAAAATACCCATATGCTATTACCGAGTTAAAATGGCAATACATATTTCCTTCTACTGTTAAGTGTCAACACCCAACAGACGGCTATTTTTGTCGTCATCATCTACATTGGACAGCACTAAGCAAAGTCCTTAGAAAAGCATTAATAAAAACAAATATTCATAAACGCGTTACCGCTCATACTTTTAGGCACAGCTTTGCCACGCAATTACTATTAAATGGTGCCGACATAAGAACAGTACAGGAGCTACTAGGACACGAAGATGTTAAAACGACTCAAATTTATACTCATGTTATAGGTCAACATTCTTCTGGAATTTTAAGCCCTATTGATAGAAATAAGCATTAGAAAATATAGGATAAAAAAATTAAGGTTAACGTCAACAATACGCACTAAGTGATCGTTAATATTTCAAACGTGAATGACAGCTTTGGTCGCTCAGGAGCCAGTCATTGCGTTGCTCAATCGAATTTGGTGTGTTACGACAGCTATGACTCCTGAAAGCTCATTGCTGCCGTTTATATTCTATTTTTAACGTCAACTATAAACCTATAACGAAGTTCGCTTGCCCGCCCTCTGCTGATTTGAAATATCCTTTCAAACCTACCAGCTCTTCATGGGTACTGCTATTAAGGATGACAAACTGGCTTTTGGCTGATCCTTCCTCAAACTTTCCATCATGCTTTATCGTCAATTTACAAGGTTTTCCTGCTATATTTCCCAAAAGGAACTCAAACCCGATAAAAGTAGCGTTTCCGTTAGGCTCATAATTCATTTGAAACTTAATTTCACTTTTACCTATAATATCACCACTGTAATCTTGGCAAACAATCGCAGTAGTCAGCTTTCCCCCTTCATCAAACGATTTTTCAATAGACTCTTTCCAATCAATGATTTGAAATATTCCCTTCAGTTGCATAATGACCTCTTGTATATTCAATAGAAAACTTAGCGTAAGAATACCATGGGCGTTACATGGTATTGTAAAAACACGACATTGAATTGAGAACTGTTTTGAAGAGTAACGTTAAAAATCCAACAGGAGTGCAACATCACAAGCTTAGTGCAGAGCGATATCACTTACGCAGGTACTTTCCTGATGAACCTTTGATAGAATTAATCGAACAATTTTGGCTTGTGAATTGGGATCTTAGAGATGAAAAAAACCATACGCAGAAAAACTTACCCGATCCAAACTTTCATTTAATATTAGATAATCGAAAACTAAAATTAATTGGCCCTATTAGTAAAACCTATTCTTATAAAATGGAAGGTGTTGGGAAAATTATTGGAATAAAGTTTGCGTTGGGAGCGTTGACAGATTTTTTAGAATCGCCCCTATCTAAGTATGTAGACAAAGAATTAGATTTTCAGCAATTAGTAGACTTTGATGCGGACACGTTTATTTCAGAGCTGGATGGGCTACAGGACGATGAACAAATAGTTGATTTATTGCAAACTTATATGACTCCCTTTGTAATAACATCTTCATCAGAACTGATAAGAGTCAGGGAGCTGGTTAATCGAATAAAAAATGACTCAGATATCACCAGAGTTGAGCATTTGTCTAAAAAATCAAACCTTTCAATTCGCACAATTCAACGTTGTTTTAAATATTATTTAGGGCTAAGTCCTAAATGGTTAATTCGTAAATATCGTCTTCACCAAGCATTAGAACTTATTGAAAAAGAAGATGTGAATTTTTTAGATATAGTGGAATGGTTAGGTTATACAGACCAATCTCATCTAATTCGAGACTTTAAAGAAATTATTGGTGTGACACCAATAAATTACATTAACCAATCGTACTGATAAGCTGAAATTTGTGCTTTATGCACTCTAGTAGTTATACAAATACAATTCCGTGAACGACCGCTTTGCTGGCATTGCTGCCTATCATCGTGAAGATAGCTAAAAGTCTTCTGAATACAAATACAACTCAAAAGCTATTGATGCTAATGACCGTTTTGTCGGTTATGCTCTAGCTAGTCAAACAAAAAATAATATCACCCAAGCACAAAATGAACTTAATTTTATTCATAATAAACCAGATGTAATTAAGTGCTTATACTAAATGTTCTCAGATGGTAGCTTTAGACTATAATAACTGACATCTTCAATGTAATTAGCTGGTTAAATTTATATAACAGCCCACACATATAACATTAAATATAAATCATTAAGTTAATAGCGCCCTTCCCCTTTTATATATGCTCCTATCTTCTAAATTGTCCTTAATTCATCTGGACTTATCATTTTAAAATTTATTTATCTCCCTTATTCAATCAAATATTTTGATTGAAAACACAAAAATATTTCGCTTTTCAATTAATAAATATAGGTACATTATTTTATGAAAATTCAACTTTGATTTTTATAGGGTAAATCAATGAACATTAATACATATGAAGATGCTAGCACTGATTTAGATATGGATATAGATCTTGATCTTGAAGAAGATATAGATGCAGATGCGGATTTAATTTTTGATACTGGCATCGCAGGTTTCGAAATTGCCTATGGTTCAAAAAATAAAGAGATGATTAAGAAAAATCTTAAAAGATCAGCAAGACAACAATATCAAACTAGACAAAAATTAGATTCTATACGTGAAAAAAGAACATTCGAAAAAGAAAACAACTCGTTTAGCGATTATTGGGATAGCTAACAAATACCACCTAAGAGAGAACAACATGAAAAAAATAGTAGCTTTTACATTGTTAACTTTGTTCACCAACATAGCTTGCAGCCAAGATAACGACAATGAATTAGAAGACGCACCAAAAAGTTACATACAAAACTTGTTTAGTGAATGTAAGGAATATGCTGAGCTAGAAGAAGTAGCGTCAGAAAACTTAAATACATATTTATTACATTGTATTAATGAAGAGTTAGAAACTAGCTTTTATAAACGTATAAGCTCTCTTCCTACTGAAGAATAGATTATGCAATAAGAAGATTTATTGACTCAAATTACTTAGCTCATTTACAAAAGTGAGCTATTTAATTTGAGTCTTTTTTAAATTTTTAGATAAGGAAATAATTGAATCGTTTGCTCAATAATATCTTTTTTCTGGCTTTTAGCTAAATAAGCCGCAAAAACTTCTCGTGAATACACTGGCGCCTTTTCAACAACAAACAACTGATTTTTTTCAATATATTCAAATGCCATTTGCCTTGGTAAATATGCACTTCCCCCCGCATCAAGTAAAAAATTCAACGCTATTCTCGGCTGACTCATATAATGTTTTGCTGGGGTCATATCTTGAAAATCTCGTCTATATTGTGCATTAAGCGCATCACCATAATCCACCATAATAAAATTTTCTAATGAGGTCAGGTTATCCAAATCATGTGGCTCAGTTGTCACTAAATGTAAAGGAACACTTGCTACCTTTTCAGTAATAAGATCTTCAACAAAAGGAGGTTCAAACAGAAAAGCAATATCAATAACGCGACTAAGCACACTTTTGCGTAATTCAATGGGTGAATAAGTATTTGTCAACAAGCTAACATCATCCATATTACGATGAATTTTTTTTAGCCAATCTTGTAACACTATATCCCATATTGACATCATAGAACCAACAACAAGCTGATGAGAATCATATTCAGACATACCAACATCTTGTTTAGCTTTCTGCCACATAAACAAAAGTTCATTAGCATGTTTAATTAATCGATGACCTTCTGACGTTATTTTTAAATGTTTTTGACTGCGATCAAACAACAAAACCCCTAAGTCGTCTTCCAATAATTTTATACGCGCACTTACTGCTGATTGCGTAATAAATAAGTTTTCAGACGCAATTCTAAAATGTAGCGTTCGACTCACTTCAAGGAACGTTCTTAATAATTCAATTTTCATTATATTTCCAAAACCGCCTGTAATCACTTTTTTTGATTGAACACATCAAAATATAGCATTTTATTATTTAACAGTCTGACTATACACTGCACTACAATTATTACATCACTTTTTAATAAGAAAGAGTGATAAACAAAGGTTTAAATTATGAAAATTGCCATTTTATCCAGAAACCCAAAATTATATTCTACTCGACGCTTAAAAGAAGCTGGTGAAGCTATGGGTCATGAAGTTGATATTATTGATACTCTACACTGTTATATGGATATTACTAGTAGCCGCTCAACAGTGCGTTACCATGGTAAAGAATTGCCTATGTACGATGCAATTATTCCACGCATTGGCGCTTCAGTAACCTTCTATGGTACCGCTGTTGCACGACAATTTGAAATGATGGGCACATTTAATATTAATGAATCAGTTGCTATTAGCCGTTCACGCGATAAATTACGCTCATTACAGTTGTTATCTCGCAAAGGTATTGGCTTACCACGTACAGGCTTTGCAAGTAAACCTGATAACATTAAAGATTTAATTAAAAATGTAGGTGGTGCACCTGTTGTTATTAAATTATTAGAAGGTACGCAAGGCATTGGCGTTGTTCTTGCTGATACCGCTAAAGCAGCTGAAGCTATTATCGAAGCTTTTATGGGCTTAAAAGCCAATATTTTAGTGCAAGAATTTGTCAAAGAAGCTGGTGGTGCTGACATTCGTTGCTTAGTTATTGGCGGTAAAGTTGTAGCAGCAATGAAACGACAAGGTGCTGAAGGTGAATTTCGCTCTAACTTACATCGTGGTGGTAGCGCTGAAGTGGTTAAATTATCAAGAGCAGAACGTGAAACAGCCGTTAATGCCGCTAAAGCAATGGGATTAAATTTATGTGGCGTTGATTTACTTCGCTCACAAAGTGGCCCAATGGTAATGGAAGTTAACTCATCTCCAGGCCTAGAAGGCATTGAAACTGCAACAGGTAAAAATGTTGCAGGTATGGTCTTTGAATTTTTAGAAAAAAATGCGAAGCCAAATAGAACACAAACACGTGGCAAAGGTTAATAGAGGCGACTATGGAAAAACTACGAATAGGTGAATTTGATATATTACCAGGCGAACAAAGAAAAATTGAATTACCCGTTGCTAAGTTATACACCGATGCCAACGTATCTTTGCCGGTACATATTATACGTTCGAAAAAACCAGGCCCTACTATTTTTGTAAGTGCAGCAGTGCATGGAGATGAACTTAACGGCATTGAAATTATTCGACGCTTAATTAAGCAGAAAAAATTTAAAATAATCAAAGGTACGGTTATCGCTGTACCAATGGTAAATGTTTATGGCGTGGTGAATCAAAGTCGCTATATGCCAGATCGCCGCGATCTTAATCGCTGCTTTCCTGGCTCAGCGAAAGGCTCCTTAGCCGGCAGAGTTGCCTATATTTTTCTGAATGAAATTGTTAAACATTGTGATTATGGTATTGATTTGCATACAGGCGCTATTCATCGTTCAAATTTACCACAAATCAGAGCAGATATGTCTGATATTGAAACCAAAGAATTAGCAGAAGTGTTTGGCGTACCAGTAATACTTAACTCTAATTTAGTGGATGGCTCACTACGTGAATCCGCCGTTAAAAATAAAACTAAAATTTTATTATACGAAGCCGGTGAAGCGCTGCGTTTTGATGAGTTTTCAATAAGAGCAGGTATGAAAGGCATTTTAAATGTTCTACAACACTTAGGAATGACAAGAAAGTCTCTTTCTAAAAAGAAAAGATTAGCCCCTTTTATTGCTAACGGTAGTCAATGGGTTAGAGCCAATGCCAGTGGTATTGTGCACAACATAGTGAATTTAGGTGACCAAATCACTAAAGGTCAAATATTAGCTGAAATTGGTAGCCCTTACGGTGAAGTTATTGATGCTGTTAAAGCAACACGTTCAGGGATCCTAATTGGAAAACAAAACATTCCTCTTGTACAAGAAGGTGAAGCCATGTTCCATATTGCTTACTTCAGTGAAGATGATGAAGATATAGCTGAACAAATTGAAAATGTTCAAGAATTATTATTACCAGAAAACAATGGAACGAATTGAGGGTTAAGATGAGTAACAACAAAACAATTATTGGCCGCTTAGAGTCAATTGCATTACCCGAACTTGCAATTAATGATTTACAAGTTAGGGTCGACACTGGTGCTAAAACATCATCACTACATGTAGATAATATAACGAAGATAGTTAAAAACGGCAAAAAATGCGTCACCTTTGACATTCACCCTGATGCACATAATGTTAATAGTATTGTTAACTGTACCGCACCAATAAGCGATATTAGAAAGATAAAATCGTCGAATGGTACGGCTGAACAACGATATGTAATAGAAACAACGGTAACGCTTGGCACAGAAACATGGCCAATAGAAATCACCTTAACTGATCGTTCAGATATGAGTTATTTAATGCTTTTTGGCAGAGAAGCCATTGGTAAACGCTTTTTGGTTGATCCGTCTAAAGTTTTTATTCACTCATAACAACATCATTAATGCGCTATGTAGGTTATACAACAAAGAGTAACAAATAATGACATTTGAAAAAATTGTAGCTTTTCTCAATACATCCATTATTTCAATTGAAAATCAGCCTATTACTATGGGAGATATTTTATTAATCCCATTATTACTGATAATAGGCGTTTATTTAACAAAATGGTTTGTAAAAAGAATAACCAAACAATTAACAACACAACACACTGATCCTAATATCATTCATTTATTGAGACGAATATTTTATATTATTGCAATAACGATAATAATTATTACTATTTTGGATCTTATTAATGTGCCTATCACTGCATTTGCTTTCTTATCCGGAGCTATTGCGATAGGTTTTGGTTTTGGCGCACAAAATATTATTAATAATTTTATTAGTGGTTGGATCCTCATGTGGGAACGCCCAATTCGTATTGGTGATTTTTTAGAAATTGAAGATGCAAAAGGGATTGTTGAAGAAATTAACACTCGTTCAACTCGCATTAAACGTGTCGATGGGGTTCATATGCTAATCCCGAACAGTAAATTAATAGAAAATACGGTTATCAACTGGACCCTTGTCGATCGATTAGTACGAACAACGGTCAGAGTGGGCGTGGCATATGGCTCACCAGTTAAAGAAGTAGCTGACTTAATATTACAAGCCACAGTTGAACAAGAAGAAATATTATCAACTCCCAACCCTTCAGTAACCTTTGAAGACTTTGGTGATAATGCGCTAATTTTTGATATTAACTTTTGGATTAATTCTAATGTTGAAGGCGGCTTAAGAAGAGCAAGAAGTAATGTTAGGTTTCGTTTAGCAGAATTATTTGAAGAACATAATATTGTCGTGGCTTACCCACAAAGAGATGTCCACTTAGACGGTTCAATAACCTTACTCCCACCTGAAGAAAGCAAGCTAAAACTATAGTTAACTTACTATCTGCGTATCATTGTGTTAGTTCTGCATGGAACCAACATAATGATAATGATACGCATTAAGTTTAATCTTTAGAGACTAAGGCTAGACTTTTTTGTTCAAACCACAAGTACATAAAATCTTGTGTTAGTTTCTGCTCTATCTCTAAGGCTTGCTCAGTGGGACAGAAGATAGTGAAAAGGACTTCAGTATCACCAATTTCTGATGTTGCAATTTGAATATGAGGCTCAGGTCCCGCAATATTAATTTCAAGACGGTTTTCTATTAGCTGGTTATAACGAATAGCGACATCTTTAAAATCATCACAATATAAATTAGCTTTCTCATTTAACTGCTCAATAAACTCAAAAGGATTAACGCTATCATCTCTTACAATCGTAAAATGATGCATAGCATAACGCTTTAAAAAGTTCAGATTCTTTATTACTGACGTTACCATTAAACTATTAGGTAAATACAAGGTTTTACCCGTATATTGGTAATCATCTTTGTTAACTTCCAATAATGTTAACTTCGCCCAATCAGTAGAATGCACTTCACCGAAATAATTACCTATTTGTATCCAATCACCAATTCGAAAAGGCCGACTAGAAATAAGATAAAGAAAACCGATAAAACATTGGATGAATTCTCTTGTTGCTAGCACAATGGCAACAACGAAAGCCGCAATAGAAAAAGCGAACTTTTGAATTTCATGTGACCAAGTATTAAAAAGGGCCACTATAATTAATAAAGTAAATATATTATTTACCATATTAATTTTTATTTTCTTATCGCTTTTATCACTTTTAGATTTATGCTTAATCGTTTTAATTAATAATTTTTTCAAAAGAAAAAACATCAAAAATAAAACCACTGTGAAAACAAATTTATTGTCAAAAATTAACGCATGCAATGTAGATAAATTAAATGTAGAAAAAAACTCATTCATAGTGATATATAAGATGCCTTAACGGGTCATGGAATATTAGATATATTATCTAATAGTCGCTGGATACTCAGCTGCTTTATTCTACATCATTGCGAGGGATGAAATAAACAAGCATAGTAGTAAAAATAAAATAACAATTCCATCAACACTTCTTTTTTTTGTTTCATTTTTTGCAGAAATAAAGTTTACGATGAGGCGCATTGTAATCAGTTATAGATAAGAATCAAACGCAATAATTTATTGGTTATAATCAATTTTTTTTATAAAACAGCATAAAATCATTTATAATTTTATGCTGCTCTTTAACGAGTATACGAGGAAGGTTTACGGTAAATAAAACTGTGTAATTAACGGCCAAACATACCGCCGCCCCCGCCCATACCGCCTGGTGGCATCATACCTTGCATTGACCGCATCATTTTCTTCATGCCGCCTTTACCTGATACTTTTTTCATCATTTTTTGCATTTGCGTAAACTGTTTAAGCAACTTATTTACATCTTGAATTTGTGTACCTGAACCTGCTGCAATACGACGCTTACGAGAACCTTTAATAATATCAGGACGTTCACGCTCGCCTGGTGTCATTGAATTAATAATAGCTTCCATACGAATGGTTAGCTTATCATCCATTTGATCTTTGATCTTATCAGACATATTACCCATACCTGGTAATTTATCCATCATTCCCATCATGCCACCCATGCTTTTCATTTGCACAAGTTGGTCACGGAAATCTTCCAAACTAAAGCCTTTACCACTTTTAACTTTTTTCGCTAATTGTTCTGCTTTCTTTTTATCAACCTTTTGTTCAACTTCTTCTATCAATGATAGAACATCGCCCATTCCTAATATGCGAGAAGCTATTCTATCTGGATGAAATGGCTCTAACGCTTCAATTTTCTCACCAACACCCATAAATTTAATAGGTTTGCCAGTAATATGACGAATAGATAACGCTGCACCTCCGCGAGCATCACCATCCGTTTTGGTTAAAATAACACCTGTTAATGGTAAGGCATCATTAAACGCTTTAGCCGTATTCGCTGCATCTTGCCCGGTCATTGCATCAACAGTAAATAATGTTTCAATTGGATTAATCGCCGCATGAAGTGCTTTGATTTCGTCCATCATGCTTTCATCTACATGTAAACGACCTGCCGTATCGACAATAACAACATCAAAAAAGTTTTTCTTAGCGTGATCTATCGCCGCATTAGCGATACTAATAGGTTTTTGTGTAATATCACTTGGAAAGAAGCCAACATTTATTTCTGTCGCTAATGTTTCAAGCTGTTTAATAGCTGCTGGGCGATATACATCGGCACTTACTACCAGTACTTTTTTCTTTTCACGTTCTGTTAAAAATTTTGCTAATTTAGCAACAGAGGTTGTTTTACCCGCACCTTGTAAACCAGCCATTAAAACAATAGCAGGTGGCGCCGCTTTTAAATTTAGGTTTTCATTAATGCCACCCATGGCAAGTTCAAGTTCTTTTTGAACAATTTTAACGAATACTTGCCCAGGCGTAAGGCTTTTAGAAACATCAACACCTACAGCTTGTTCTTTAACTTTAGCAACAAATTCTCTGATAACAGGTAACGCGACATCGGCTTCAAGTAAAGCCATGCGAACTTCGCGTAATGTATCTTTTATATTATCTTCGGTTAAGCGACCACGGCCACTAATATTTTTAAGGGTTTTACCCAATCGATCAGAAAGATTTTCAAACATGAATAACTCTAGTAGCGCTCTTTATAGCGAAAAATGTGAAAATTAATACTGCTATTATACCCGTGATTAAATCATTGTCGAGATCAGCATCATTTGCCTCTAATATAAGCCTACCTAGCCATTGAAAACTTCTCCATTGATAAAAGCGTGATATAATCTAACTTGTCGATTTCATCTTAATTTTCATGGCTATAATTATGGAACACCTATCGTATTTTATTAATAATTTTATTGACCTCAGTGCCGAAGCAAGCCCTTGGTTATTACTGGGCTTATTAATAGCAGGTTTAATGAAGGCTTGGGTACCAAGTGAAATATTAAGTAAACATCTCGGTAGAGGAAAATCAGCCGTAGTCAAAGCCGCCTTAATCGGTGCGCCATTACCTTTATGCTCTTGTGGCGTTATTCCTGTAGCGGCTGAATTAAGGCGCAGTGGTGCTTCAGCGCCAGCAACAGCGTCTTTTTTAGTAGCAACACCTGAAACGGGTATTGACTCGGTATCAGTATCTTATGCGCTACTCGGGCCTGTTTTTGCCATTTATCGCCCGTTGGCCGCAATCATGTCTGCTATTATTACCGGCTTACTGGTCGCAACAATTAAAGATGAAAAAATAAAAAAACCAACCACTGAAAATAAAAAGAACACAAGCTGCTGTACCAGCCTTGCGCAACCAGAGCCTGTAACCAAACCAATCACAAGCAGTTGCTGTAGTAGTAAAAAAATGGAGGCAAGTCTCACACCAACACCAAGCTCTTGCTGTTCAACACCTCCCTCTTCTTCCACTGTAGCAATAGATACGATTACTGAACCAGCAAAGCCTCTTATATCGAAGCGCTTTGTTAAGAAAACCAAAACTGGTGTTTATTATGCATCAACACAATTAATTGACGACATTATTATTTGGTTAGTTGTAGGACTTGTTTTTGCCACTATTATTCGTACTTTTTTACCCAACGAATTTTTACTTAGTTATGGCAGCGGTTTACCCGCAATGTTATTGATGATTGCGATATCAATTCCTATGTATATTTGTGCAACAGCTTCCACCCCTATTGCTGCAGGATTTATCATGGCAGGATTATCGCCCGGTACCGCATTAGTATTTATGATGGCAGGACCTGCTACTAATATATCCACTTTAGGTGTTATTAAAAGTGAAATGGGTAGCGCTGTTTTAATACGATATTTATTAGGTGTAGCTTTATCGGCTATTGGTTTTGCCCTGATACTCGATTATAGTTTGAGTTTTTTTGCGATTAGTATTACTGATCAAATGGCGCATTCACATGAAATGCTCCCACAATGGTTTGGTTTAACTTGTGCGGCATTAATCGCCTTATTAGCAATTAAACCACTACGAAAGTTAATATTTTAATTTTAATCTAAATCAAGCAAAGTAATAATTGTCATGGTAGTTAACGTTTTATCTGATAGAATTAATGAAGTTATATTTAGTGTCTTTAGGAGTTTAAATTAGTGGATTTTCAGGTTATTGGTTCAGGCTTGGCGTTTATCGCCTACTTGCTAGCCACTATGGCAATTATATCTCGCTTATTTCACCCTAACGGACCTAACATTGGACAAGTGTTAATCTTAGCAACAACAGCTATCACTATTCACTTGTTTAACGATAGTCAATTATTTTTTACCCAAAATGGTATTAACTTCAGTCTCCCTAATGTTATTTCTTTAGTAAGCCTAATTATTACTATCACCATTTCAATTGTCGCATTACGAGTAAAGGTAAATCTATTACTTCCTGTTATCTACGGTTTTGCAGGTATTTGGCAGCTTGTGAGAACTTTTATTCCTACCACTGAATCAATCCCATTAGTGGCGAATAAAGTTATTTTAATTAGCCATATAAGTATCGCTTTAATTGCTTATTGTATTTTAATTATTGCCACTTTATATGCCTTCCAAGTAACTTATATTAACTTTAAATTAAAAAGAAAAAACCTAACGGCAGTGGCGCATCTTCCTCCATTAATGCAAGTCGAAAAACAACTATTTACTATTTTAGTTGTTGGCGCAATCTGTTTATTCACCAGTGAGCTTATTGGTTTCATTTTTTTAGAGGGCTTTTTCGCGAAAGCAAATATACATAAAACAGTTCTATCTCTTCTAGCATTACTATTGTACTCAGTGATTTTAGTTGGCCACCATATACAAGGCTGGCGAGGTCATCGTATATTAGTACTTATGGTTACGGCTAGTACGTTATTAACTTTGTCATACTTCGGTAGTCGATTCGTTAAAGAGTTTCTGCTATCTTAATTTTTTACTAAATATTCTTATTATATTATTGAAGGACTTCCTTTTTGGATAACATATCAACTCAGATGCTATTTATTATTCTTGGCATACTGATCCTTATATCTGCTTATTTTTCTAGTTCAGAAACAGGTATGATGTCGCTCAACCGCTATAGACTAAGGCATCTTGAAAAAGAAAAACACAAAGGTGCTAAACGGGTCAGCGATCTTCTAAAACGCCCTGACAGACTGATTGGCTTAATTTTAATTGGCAATAACTTAGTCAATATAGCTGCATCAGCTATAGCAACAATTATAGCGTTAAGGTTATCGCATGAACTGGGGATATCAGAAGATATCAGTGTTTTAATAGCCACGGTTATCTTGACTTTAGTGGTCTTAATTTTTGCCGAAGTAACCCCTAAAACACTCGCAGCTTTATACCCAGAACAAATTGCTTTTCCTAGCTCAATATTTTTAACCTTACTATTAAAGTTATTGCTACCGCTGGTTGTCAGCGTTAATTGGATTACTAATGGCATATTAATGTTATTAGGTATCAGTTCAGAGCAACGAGAACAACACAGTTTAAGCAGTGAAGAGCTACGTACTGTAGTAAATGAATCTGGCGCATTATTACACGAACGAGATCAAAGCATGCTAATGAGCATACTCGATCTTGAAAAAGTAAGTGTTGACGACATAATGATCCCACGAAGTGAATTAGTTGGCATAGATGTTAATGAAGACTGGAAAAGAATTCAAAAGCAACTAACGCAGGCAAATCACACACGGGTATTATTATATCGTGACAATATAGATGATGTAGTTGGCTATATCCACGCCCGTGATGCATTAAAACTATTGTCAAAAAGCCAATACACTAAAGCAACCTTATTACGTGCTGTACGTGAGCTTTATTTTATTCCTGAGGGTACACCGCTAAATATCCAACTATTAAAATTTCAACATGCTAAAGAACGTTTAGGCTTGGTTGTTGATGAATATGGTGATATTCAGGGCTTAGTGACTTTAGAAGATATTCTGGAAGAAATTGTCGGTGACTTCACCACAACTCAAACGCCAACGCCAAGTGATGTAGTTACTCTACAACCTGACGGTAGTTACTTGGTAAAAGGTAATGCCAGTATACGAGACGTAAATAAAGAAATGTCATGGCAATTACCAACAGATGGCCCAAAAACACTTAATGGTATGATAATTGAGCATTTAGAAGATATTCCACAAAATAACATTAGCGTTCGTATTGCTGGCTATCCAATAGAAATAGTTGACGCTTCAGAAAATAGAATTAATACCGTAAGAGTAATGCCTGAATATTTCGTTGATGAAGAAATAGATGAAGAATAGCCAATCAAGCAATCTACTTTACATTTATCTTAAAGTAGATTGAATCTATCAACAGTTAAAAAAGTTAATCACAATGTTATCCACAAGCAACTTAATGAAAATAGCTTTCCACAATTTCTGTGGATAACAAGGTCAAAGCCTATTAATTACAGCTTTTAACTATTTCAACAAATTTTTAAGAAAAAAACACACTTTTTTAATAAAAATAAAAACGTCTAGCTTTAAGCCATATAAGTCGTGGTTTAGCTCAAAAAATTCATAAAAATAATAAAATGGCAAGGCTTTTAAACAAGGATTTTATTATTTTTATCTTCTAGAGAATAACTTCTCAACGTAAATATCCAGCAAGTGAAATACATCAATTATTGATATTTAGCCAAAGAATAATCGCCATAGCCAGCCATGATTTAATTCTTCTTCACAACTTTTTAATTGAGAAGAATAACGGCGAGAACGATTGTCTACTTTACGAGCAACGCCCACTAACCACGACTTCTTTTTATAACTCTTACGCTTAAAACCACCCCAGCCTTCATGATAATTCAAGTATTGGTTATAGGCATCCCACTTTGAAACACCATTAATTTTTTGTGTTTTAAAAATAAACCACCCCATAAAATCAATCGCGTCTTCAAAATCATCACGATCAGCTCCTGAGTTATTCGTTTCTCTAGTATAATCATTCCATGTCATTGTTTTAGCTTGTGAGTAACCATAAGCAGTACTCACTCTACCCCAAGGGATGAAGCCAAGTAAATAGTCTCTAGGAGGTAAGGCATTATGTTTAAAAGAGCTTTCTTGGTACATCATACTCATAGGCACATGAATGGGCACGCCCCAACGTTCTCTCGCGTCTTTAGCGGCAAAATACCAATCACGATGCTCTCGAAAGATCTCGCAAATATTTTCAGGGTTTTGGGGAGGAGGTGTCGCACAACTTGACAACAACAATATACTAGCCAAAGTAATGCAAGAGAGTTTAGCAGTAAGCATAAAATATAAAGTGGCACTTAAACGTAAAAAATAATGAATACAATAGTGCCAGATTTTTAACGGTTTAGCATTATTAACCCACCCTTTTCAATATTAACAAATAAATTGAACTATATCGTAATAAGTCACTCTTACTTAATAGTAATGTTATTCCCTTAATGTTTTATAGTGTTTCATGTTTTTATGCATCTATTTTTATAGATGCATTTTTTTTGCCTGTCGATTACCTATCTTATCTAAATAACTATGCTCGGAGTACCACCTTAATACCAATCTCACTAGCTATGTGATCATTTCTACTTGCTAAAACCACCAACTACATCATTATTTATTTAATTATTAGAACAACTAGTCATTAAATAAATACCTTGTGTTTGGCAATTTTATCTACGTATAAAACGGTTCTCTTAATTAATAAGACTGGTATTAGCAAAGTATAAAAGTGAATGTTTACTAACCTTAGCTAGATTATTATTGCTATATTCACGCGCATTCTAATAAGAAAAACTAAGTATTAAGTTGTGTTAAAATAAGCCTAAATAGTTTGCTTTACTGAATAGCTACAATTAATTGACTAAAATGAAGTTATTAACGTTAATTAATTAAAGTTTCGCAATTACCGCTTTTATATTATCGACGAGCGCTTTATTTGTTAATTGTCCGCTTTCTACATCAAAATTATCATAAAAGTTTGGTACTGAAATAGCTCCTTTTAAATCGGCGGCAAAGTGAGGCGCTGAGCCCTGAGCTGCCGACAATACAGTTGCAGCGCCACCCGGTCCTGGTGATGTTGCCAACATAATAACCGGCTTATTTTGAAATAATTGCCTATTAATGCGAGACGTCCAATCAAAAAGGTTCTTATATGCGGCTGCATAAGAGCCATTATGTTCAGCAAAAGAGATAACAATAATATCTGCCTCTCCAAGCTTTTGATAAAAAGCTTTGGCAAGCATTGGTTGCCCTAATTCTTTTTCTCTATCCTCACTAAACAGAGGAATTTCATAATCATTTAGATCAAGTAGTTCTACTTGTGCTCCTTCAATTTGTTTAGCGGCGTAATTGGCTAACTGCTTATTAATAGAGTTTTTACTGGTTGTTGCTGCAAAGGCGAGTACTTTCATTGTTATTTCCTATCTTTTCTTTTATTGGATGGTTACACTTTATATTATTATCATTTGATGATTAATATTGTTTTTGTGGACATATTATTTCCAAATGGCGTTTAATTGATTCACGATTGACTCACATTAAAAATAATTTTTAGTTTAACAGGAACATATCATGGCAATTAAAAATAAATTATTCGACGGCATGGTTGTTTTTTTTCATGTAGTAAAGTCGGGCAGCTTTACCTTAGCCGCAGATATTACCGGTCACTCCACTTCTTACATTAGTAAAGAAGTTAATAAACTAGAAGCTCGTCTAGGTATTCGTTTGTTACATAGAACAACGCGATCATTGAGCTTAACGCAAGAAGGTGAATTATACTTTCAACTCTGCCAACAAATTATTGAAGATGCAGAGCAAGCAGAAAATGCCATTGTCGGTAATCAATCAGAGCCTAGCGGTAAACTTAGAATCAGCTGCCCAATTTCTTATGGTTTATCTAACCTTAGTCCAGTATTGAGCCAATTTACTGAAAAATATCAAAAAGTGCAGCTAGAATTGGAACTTAATGACAGAAAAGTTGACCTTATTTCTGATGGCTTTGATTTAGTCATAAGAGCCACAGTACAACTTGAAGACTCTAGCTTAATTAGCCGCAGAATTACTCAGTCAGAAGCTTTAGTATTAGCATCCCCAAATTACCTAGCTAAACACGGTATACCTGAGCACCCTTATGATTTAACACGACATAAAATAATCACCTACAGCAATTCAAAGCAGCCCAATATTTGGTTATTTCACGATAATAATGGCGCAGCAATTCAAGTAAATGTTGAAAGTCATGTACTAACCAATAATGCCTCATTAGAAATAGCCTTAGGTGTTGCTGGCCAAGGCATAATTCGCGTACCACGTTTTGCATTGAAAGATGAAATGGAAACCGGCACATTAGTTGAAGTTTTCTCTGATTGGCCTAAACCTTCAATCGGCGTTTACATGGTTTACCCAAGTAGAAAGCATATGTCAGCAAAAGTACGAAGTTTTATTAATTTTATTTTAGAAACATTAGGTGATTAGTAATAAAGCTAATGCTCGACCAAGTTAGAGCCAGCTCCCCTGTTATTTTACCTATAAACTATAACAGATAAAAAATGTTTAGTTTTTTCGTCAAACAAAATAAAAACAAAGGGTTGCTATAAGTTAAGCGCTATATTAAATTTCAACAATAAACATACTTAGAGTAAAATTAATGTTAAAAATTGATAAATTTATCTTGTTACTACTTATCGCTTTTAGCGCGATTGTTAATGCTGAAATCAGAAGTGTTCATTGCCCTTTAGGCTGCCCTAGTTTAGATATAGTAAATAACGATGTTGTCTTTAATCATACTTACGCGTTAAGCAATAATCCAAAAACAAAGTTTGCCGATTGGGTTGCTTATGAAGTCGATGTGGCTAACTTTGGTGATAGCCCTGGTCGAAACTGGGGCAATGATAAGTTAATTGACGATGATGAATCGTTAGAAGAGCTAGACTATAAAGGTGCATTTAAGTTATTAAAAACCGACCGAGGCCATCAAGCACCACTAGCAAGCTTTGCAGGACATAAAAACTGGACTGAGCTAAACTATCTATCCAATATCACTCCTCAAAAATCGGCTTTAAACCAAGGTGCTTGGGTCGCGTTAGAAATTGCCGTTCGTAATGCCGTAAGTTTTAGAAACTCGCTTTATGTGATCACTGGCACTTTATATTCAAAAGAAGAGCAGCCATTACCCGGCGCAGATGAATCACACATTATTCCATCTTCCTACTTTAAAATAATCTACGACTTAAAAGGTAATGCCGCGAGTTTCATCTTTGATCAAAACTTGCCAAGAAAAGCAGATTATTGCCAGCAAAAAACGAATAATAAAGCGCTACAAGCTGAAGTGCCGTTTGCCATTCCAAGCTTTACTGACTCAATAGAAATATTGAAAAGACTCGGCTGCTAGGGGTATACGAATTGATAAGTTAATAAGTTTCGAATATTAACGGGAGAAAAAGCAAGCTATCATTCTCCCGCTTAACATACGTTAATGACTTACCGTTTTTGAAAGTACATTAATGATAACAACGCCGGCTAAAATAAAACACATACCGATAATAGCCGGTAAATCGGGCACTTGTTTATATACAACTGCACTTATTGCTGTAATTAAAACAATTCCCATGCCAGCCCAAATAGCATAAGCGATACCAACAGGCACAGTTTTAAGCACTAAAGATAAAAAATAGAAAGCAACGACATATCCAATAACACATAGAGTACTGAACGTTGCATGAGTAAAATTATCTGACGCTTTAAGTGCTAATGTTGCGACAACTTCGGCACAAATCGCTATTGCCAAATACCAATATCCCATACTCAATCCTTCTATAAACATATTAAGCCTACTTCAGTAGCAAGCTATTAAACTACAATTGTCAAAATAAAGTTATCAAAAAAAATTAGCAAAGTACCAGCATTAAACGCCATATCTTTTTCAAGTATCATATAGACTTATCAATAAAAGACAAAGAGTTTAAAGTTATGGCTTTGGCTTAGAAATAAGCTTAATCCGATTTTTAAGATTAAATTCTACTATTTAAGCTACCTAGCCCCCCTGACGCCTCTCTTCTATTTAAAAAATCCGTAAATCGCTCTCTTTCATGATATAAAAAACAATAATAAATTTAACAAAATCTTTCAGTGGCAAAGTATTTGGTTATTTGTTACAAATGACATCAATAGTACAGTGCATAAAATTTACGCAGGATAATGTGTGAGTTATGTACTCTTAAATTATTATGTTTTGAGTATTTATGATTACAGTCGAAGCTAAAACTGTGTGAAGAAATTCAAGCAACGCTAGCGGTTAGTGCCTGCCGTTAAGTTTAGGTTTAGGTTTAGGTTTAGGTTTAGCCTTATTAGAATACACTTTGCTTACAGCAAAACCTTATGCCCTTGCTTTGCCATTATAAAATTCAAACCTAATTTATTATGTTGCTGTAATTGGCTTTGAACCACTGCACTCGCATCGACACCTTTTAATGTACTACTCTTTACATGACTAACAATCACTTTTGTACTTTTTAATATTGCCGGTTCATCAAGTAAAGTAGACAAGTTCATTAATTCTTTCGTTAACCATTTAGGGGTTAAATGTCCATAAAGGTATTTGTCTGGGTGGTTATCAGGAAAAGATGCTTCTATTATGATGCCACGTAAATTTTTAGACTTAACTTGCTCTGCAAGATACTGCCAAACTTTTTCTATTTTATTTTCTTTTTCTAGTTCGTCTGGTCCCGTATCGCCAAAATACACCATAATATCTTTGTTATTTTCGATAATGAATGCAGTAGACTCAACGGGATGACTTAAGCTAAAGGCGGTAACTTTTAATGATGTATCTGCTATCTTAACATTTGTTGTTAAAGGTAAGTCGACCATTTGATATTTATTTAAGCTAGGTGGCTTACCTCGATTAGAAAAATTAGGCCACGCTTGCCAATTAAAATAAGAGCTAATAATCGCTTTATTAACCGAAGGTAATGCGTATATAGGCTTAGCATTATCATCAGGTGATACTACCAATAAGCCTGCAATATGATCTAAATGTCCATGACTTATCAAATATCCTGCAATATGGTTTCGTAAAATATTAATACTCGGTGCTAAGTTTTGTTCAGTATCAATTTTAATACCGCTAAAAGCATTTTGTTGTAGCGACTGTTCAATGCCATTTAATAAAGTCCCTGTATCAAGCGCAACATATTTATCGTCGGTTAAATCTCGAAGTAAAAAAGCACTTAAATTACCATCTCGTCCACCACCTGAATCTCCCAGTACAACAAGTTCAAAAACGGGTGCACTTCCAGTATCAAGCTCGCTAGCAAATAAATAAAAAGAACAACAAGTGATAAAGAGTAAAGCGAATGATTTTATAAGATTATACATAAAGGTTTTTGAATCGAATGACTTTACAAGAATTTTATTATTTCAAACATCTAATATTATGCAAGTTATTCTATTACTCTTTGTAATATTCCATCATCATTAAGCCACACAACAGAGCAACAACAAATTAACTTTACGAGCAATTTTTCTGAAAAATAATTAAGCTAATCCATACAAGTATATAGTTAATAGATGAAAGGGGAGTTCTTGCTTTTAAATAAACTTATTCTTTCTACAAATAAATTGAACTTTATCGTAAGAAGTGACTCTTATTTAACAGTAATGTTATTTCCTTAATGTTTTATTAGTGTTTCATGTTTTTTATGCATCTATTCTTATAGATGCATTTTTTTTGCCTGAAAATCAATGATTCCATTCTGGTAAAAATAATACTAAAAGTGATTTCTAACTTTTTAAATAAATTTATTCTTCTACAAATAAATTGAACTTTATCGTAAGAAGCGACTCTTATTTAACAGTAATGTTATTTCCTTAATGTTTTATTAGTGTTTCATGTTTTTTATGCATCTATTCTTATAGATGCATTTTTTTTGCCTGAAAATCAATGATTC
>NZ_JAUOPW010000031.1:0-45332 GCF_030547795.1 Colwellia sp. 5_MG-2023
CTTCAGTCGCCTGAACACAAATACACGTCAATAACATCTGTATTATGTTATATCCCATTATTAGTAGGCGTAGTAGGGGCGAATAAATTCGCCCCTACTATGATGGTAATCAATTCTTTCATGGGTGTTTTGTGGAGCGTTTTTGTAGGGGCGACTTCAAGCGCCTGAACACAAATACACGTCAATAACATCTGTATTATATTATATCCCATTATTAGTAGGCGTAGTAGGCGAATAAATTCGCCCCTACTATGTTGGTAATCAATTCTTTCATTGGTGTTTTGTAGGAGCGTTTTTGTAGGGGCGACTTCAGTCGCCTGAACACAAAACACGTCAATAACATCTGTATTATGTTATATCCCATTATTAGTAGGCGTAGTAGGCGAATAAATTCGCCCCTACGATGATGGTAATCAATTCTTTCGTAGGGCATTTCTGTAAGGGTGACTGTTGTCACCTGTAACTTGATTCAAAATCTTATTCATTAATATCCCAATCTTTTTCGTGTAAGTTACTTTTTATGATGATCAATATCAAAATATTTTGATATCTACCACACTTAGCTGACTTTTTACCTTGTAAAAAACGACCTATTTCTTTATGATCATAAAAATTTTTTGTCGATGTACCCCTTGGTATAAACTTGATCAAACAAAAATAAGGCATGTTGCTTATTCATCCTGAGATAATGGATGAGCAATAAGGCTAATAATAATTGTTTGGTAATCAATATGAATTGGAGAGTGTGAATGAGCAATGTGCCTGTAAATAACGGCCGCAGACGCTTCTTAACGGCGGCTACTGCTGTTGTTGGTGGTGCCGGTGTGGTCGGTGTGGCTGTGCCTTTCATTGGTTCGTGGAATCCAAGTGCTCGCGCGAAAGCTGCGGGTGCTCCAGTAGAAGTCAATGTAGGTAAAATAGAGCCAGGTCAATTAATCCGTGCAGAGTGGCGTGGTAAACCTGTTTATGTCGTACGACGTACTGAAGAAACAGTCAATAGCTTAGCCAAGCATGATGATAAACTACGTGATCCTAATTCAGAAGAAGCTCAACAGCCAGATTATGCTACTAATGCTTATCGTTCTATTAAACCTGAATTTTTAGTTGCGCTAGGAGTTTGTACTCATTTAGGTTGTGCTCCAACTTATCATGGTGGCGACTACGAACAGTTTGTTGACGGCGTGAAAGATGGTTTCTTTTGTCCTTGTCATGGTAGTAAATTTGATATGGCTGGGCGTGTATTTCAAGGGGTTCCTGCACCATTAAACTTAATGGTTCCAGAGCATTCATTTACTAATGACAACACATTATTAATTGGTGTTAGTGAAGGAGAAGCATAATGTTGGCAAACTTTATGGCTTGGATAGATAAGCGTTTACCAGTAACGGATGCTTGGAATAAGCATGTTGCACAATATCCTGCGCCGAAAAACTTTAACTTTTGGTACTTCTTTGGCTCTTTAGCTATGTTAGTACTTGTAAATCAAATTTTAACCGGCGTATGGTTAACCATGAGCTATGAACCATCTGGTGATGGTGCATTTGCCAGTGTTGAATATATTATGCGTGACGTTGATTATGGTTGGTTATTACGTTATATGCATTCTACCGGTGCGTCAGCATTTTTTGTGGTTGTTTATTTACACATGATGCGTGGCCTTATGTATGGTTCGTATCAAAAACCACGTGAATTACTGTGGATCTTCGGTATGTTGATCTTCTTAGTATTAATGGCTGAAGCTTTTATGGGCTATTTATTACCTTGGGGTAATATGTCTTATTGGGGAGCACAAGTTATTATCTCCCTCTTTGGTGCTATTCCTGTTATTGGTGATGATTTAACATTATGGATTCGTGGTGATTATGTTATTTCTGGTGCTACATTAAATCGCTTTTTCGCACTACATGTTATCGCGATGCCATTAGTTTTAGTTATTTTAGTGTTCTTACATATTCTTGCTTTACATGAAGTTGGTTCAAATAACCCTGAAGGTACAGATGTAAAACAACCTAAAGGTAGTGTTAAACCTGAAGAATTAAGCAAGTTTAAATTCCATAAGCAATATACGGATAAATACGATATTGTGGATGCAATACCATTCCACCCTTATTACTCTGTAAAAGATATTATGGGTGTTGCTGGTTTCTTAATTTTATTCTGTTGGGTGATGTTCTTTGCGCCTGAAGGTGGGGGTTACTTTATTGAGGCTCCGAACTTTGAACCTGCTAATGGGTTAAAAACACCTGAACATATCGCACCTGTTTGGTACTTTGGTCCTTTCTATACAATCTTACGTGTTGTTCCTGATAAGTTATTAGGTGCTATTGCTATGTTTGGTGCCATTATTGTATTGTTCTTATTACCATGGTTTGATCGTGGTGTAGTGAAATCTGTTAAGTATCGCTCTAAATGGCACTTGTTTAATTTAATTCAATTTGCAATTTGTTTTATTATTCTAGGTGTATTAGGTACTTTACCAGCAACACCTGTAGCTAATTTAATTGGTACTATTGCAAGCTTTGGTTACTTTGGTTTCTTCGTAGCACTTTGGTTCTATTCTAAGAATGAAAAATGTAAGCCTGTACCAACGAGGATTTCTCACTAATGAAAAAATTACTGTTAATTTTATGTGCGCTTGTTCCATTATTTGCCACGGCGGCAGGTCCAAGTATGCAACTAGACAAAGCAAATAATGATTTATCAGATAAAGAATCATTAAAAAATGGTTTTAAAACGTATGTTAATTATTGTTTAGGTTGTCACCAATTAGGGTATCAACGTTATAATCGTACCTTTACTGATTTAGGTATTGATAATGCAGATGGTGTTGAAAATTACATGTACACAGGCGAAAAAGTTGGTGATCATATCACCAACACTATGCCTAAAAAAGAAGCCGCTAGTTGGTTTGGTACAGCGCCACCTGATTTAACGTTAGAAGCACGTTTACGTAGCCCAGATTGGATATATACTTATTTACGTTCTTTTTATATGGATGATAGTCGTCCATTTGGTGTAAATAACAAAGTATTTAAAGATGTTGGTATGCCACATGTGTTACAAGATCTGCAAGGTGTTAGTTCACTTGACGAACATGGGCACATGACACCTGCGATGGGTGGTAGTTTAACAACAGAAGAGTATGATGTTGTTGTTCGTGATTTAACTAACTTTTTAGAATACGTTGGTGAGCCAAGTAAGTTAGAACGTAAAAGCTTAGGCTACAAAGTATTAATTTTCTTGTTTGTCTTCTTTATTATTGCTTATTTCCTTAAGAGAGAATATTGGAAAGACATACATTAATAACAATGTAGACGGTTAACTTGAAGAAAGTAATTAGGCTTACTTTAAGGTGATATTATAGCGCGACGGGTTTCCACGTAAGGAAACTTCATCGCGCTTTTGTTTTATAAAGAATAGGAGGCCCTATGGCCGTAGCAGCAAATAAACGTTCAGTAATGACGTTATTCTCGCATGCTGATGATATGTATAGTCATCAAACACGTATAGTATTAGCAGAAAAAGGTGTTGGTGTTGATATTAATTATGTTGATTTGGCAAACTTACCGGAAGATTTGATTGATTTAAATCCCTATGGAACAGTGCCAACATTGATTGATCGTGAATTAGCCCTTTATGAAGCTAAAATTATTATTGAATATTTAGATGAACGTTTTCCTCATCCACCATTAATGCCTGTTTACCCAGTATCACGTGGCCGTAGTCGCTTAATGATGCACCGTATTGAAAATGATTGGTATAGCTTAGCAAAAACTATTTTAACGGGTAGTGCTGAGCAAGCGCAAAAAGCACGTCAAGAGTTAAAAGAAAGCTTATTGAGTGTAGCTCCAATATTAAATGAAGCTCCTTATTTTATGAGTGAAGAGTACAGCTTAGTTGATTGTTACTTAGCACCATTACTATGGCGTTTACCTGCTTTTGGTATTGAACTTGAAGGTCTTGATGGCTCAAAAGAGCTGAAAACTTACATGTTACGCTTATTTGAACGTGAATCATTTCAAGCTTCATTAACTGAAGATGAACGTGAATTACGCTTTGGTCATCCTGCTTAATATGGTTGACGCGACTTCTATAAAAATGACTTCTAATAAGCCTTATTTAGTTGGGGCTTTTTATGACTGGATTTCAGACAACGATTTAACGCCATACATTGTAGTAGATGTGAGTGTTTACGGTGTTTTGGTGCCTATGTCTTATGTCAATGATGGTCAAATTGTATTAAATATAGCATCACCTGCTGTTGGCAGTATTGCTATGGGTGAAAAAGCTATTGAGTTTAGTGCGCGTTTTGGCGGAAAACTCGAGCATATGACCGTACCTTATGGCGCAATTTCAGCTATCTATGCTAAAGAAAATGGTGCTGGTACTTCATTTGCAGTAGAGCACCCAAGTGATGATGAGATTAATGCTAAAGATAGTTTGATTACTGATGAGACTGAAGCCAAGGCAAAAACTAAGCCGAGTCTGAGTAGTGTTTCCTCTGGTGATAAACCAGCAGAATTGAAAAAGTCGTCTAAAAGTAAAGCTAGTTTAAAAGTTATTAAGTAAAAATAGGGCTCTCGTTCTATAACTTGTTTATATAAAACCTTTTTATTGAACTTTAAATAGTAAGGTTTTTAATTATATTAGGATGATGGACTATAGTTTGAGTAAAGAATCTTATTTACACCATAAGTCTTTATTTAAGAGGATAATGTTTTAGTTACTAATGATAAAAGCATTCTCAAAGCGAAGATACGATGTATTCTGTAACCGACAGAATACATCGTCTTATAACGAATATCAGCATTGATTAATGTTTGGGTTGTTAACAATACAGTTAACGGTTAAATATATTCAAACGCTTTAAATACCTTATTAACTCCACTAATGTTACGAGTAATATTTACCGCAGCATCAGCCTCTTTTTTAGATACAATTCCCATTAAGAAAACCTCGCCATTTTCTGTGATAACTTTAATGTTCTTACCATTAACACTACTATCAGAAAATAAGGCCGTTTTTACTTTTGAAGTTAGCCATATATCATTGGTGCGTGTAGTTACCGAAGTAATACTACCAATACGTATTTGATTATGTACACGTACTACCCCTTCAATTTCGCTAATAATCTTGATTGCTTGATCTTTAAGGTAAGTGGTAGGTGCTTGCCCAATAATCAATACCGAACCATTTACGCTTGTTAGGTGTAAATTTGTATTGTCACTTAAGGCTTTATTTTTTGCGATACGATTATAAGCATTAACTTGAATAGTTTGGTCGTCAATTTGATTACCTATACTACGACGATCTGTTGCCATACTTGCACCAGCAGTAATAGCGACTACTGTGACTGCTGTACAACCTTGTAAAATACCTAATAGGAGTAGTGTGCTAACAATTTTTGTTGGTCGATTCTTCGAAATTTTAGATAAAATAGCCATAGTTAATCAAAGCTCCGATTGTGGAAATAATGTTGTATCAATAATTTCACATAAACAGTGCAGCACAATGAGGTGCACTTCGTTAATACGCGCAGTTCTAGAAGATGGTACTCTAATTTCAACATCTCCTTCACCTAATAAACCGGCAATATCACCCCCGTCATGACCTGTTAATGCAATGATAGGCATGTCACGAGATACTGCACTTTCAACTGCTTTAATTACATTCTGTGAGTTTCCGCTGGTTGAGATAGCTAGTAAAATGTCACCATTATTACCAATGGCACGAATTTGCTTTGAAAAGACTTCATTATACTGGCCATCATTAGCGATAGAAGTTATTACGACACTACCTGAAACGAGTGATATAGCAGGTAAACTTGGTCGTTCTGCTTCGAAACGATTCAGTAATTGCGAACAAAAGTGTTGAGCATGTCCAGCTGAACCACCATTACCACAAGCAAGCATTTTATTACCCGCTAACAAACATTGCACCATCATCATGCCTGCTTGCTCTATAGCGCTAGAAATAGCCTCTGTTGCTGCTATTTGTGTTTGAATACTTTCGGTAAAATTATTTTGGATCTGTTCTAACATGTGGGCTAAATAACTCCAGTATTTTGCTATCGCTTAAACATTGACTAAAAAGCATTCTTTAGCCAAGTAACTTGTGGTTGGTTAATATCACCTTCTAGAGCAATAACGTCAAACCTACAAGGGGTATTATATTCATTTAAATTGGCTTTATGCAGAAAAAATGCAACACAATGTTTAATTTTTTGTTGTTTTGATTGAGAAACGGCAGAAATGGCACCGCCAAAGTTGTTATTTTTACGATATTTTACTTCAATGAAGACGAGTGTATCTCCGTCTTTCATAATAAGATCTATTTCACCTTTTCGACAGTGAAAGTTTTTATCTATAAAAAGTAAACCTTGTTGGGTTAGATATTGCTGGGCAAAGCCTTCACTAGCTTTGCCTTTACTCTGACTTGTTGGCGTTTTATTCCATGCCAATTTGTGTCACCTTGTTATTTTTGTACTGACCCCATATAAGACTTCGAGTAAGTATGTTTTCATCATTTAAAGTCAACTCACCTGTTTGACCAAAATGACGAATATAAGGCGCTTTTTTCATAAGTGGGAGTTTATTTAAAAGTTGATAACTGTCAAATCCCATAGCAAATATTCTTGATAAGCTATCTGAACGTTTAGGCCATAAACTATCGCTAAGTTCGCTTAATGACTTATTTTGCTCTTTTGATGCTAGCAACCAAGGTATTTGGGTAAAAGTAAGGCCATGTAAATCATTAGTACTACTTGCATTGTATTTATCATTAAAATTACTATGACTTCTAGAACTAGCATATACAGGGATGACTTTAGCGAATGGACTGATATTTACATCGATATAAGGTTTAATTAAGCGAGTTTGAGCAGCACTACCAATAAGATAAATCATATCAATATCACGACGATTTCTTGTTTCTGATTTTATATTGTTTTTTAGGCTGCTACTTAATTGTTTTATGCGATCTTGGCTAGCATTAATATCTAGATTTTCTTTCAAACTTGCCTGCATTTGTTTACCTTGAGTGAAATAAACTATTTCTACCGATTTTCCTGTAGAGGCTTGCCATTGTAGTCTAAAAGCGTGGGCTATACGTTTTGATACTCTATCGTTATGACTTAATATCATTGGGTTATGATAATCTTGCTGGCTGAGTGTGGCAGCAGCTTGAACCGCTTCATCTTCTGGGCGCATAGATAAGGCAACTTGAATTTCAGAAAGTTGATGTTCAAAGGGCAAGTTCAATAATAATGTTGGCACTTGAAGAGCTAAATTTTGCATGCTTGATGCTAAAAATAGTTCAACATTTGGTTTTAATAAGGGACCAATGACTTGATTAATATTAAGTTCAGAAAATTGTGCTGCTAAGTTTTCCCAGTCAAGTTGGTTAGTGTCAATAAAGTAAATATTACTTTTTTCATGGCTGTTCAAGTGATTTTCAGCGTTGTTTTGATTATCACTTTCATAAGCGGCTAATATTCCCTGTTGGGCGGCTAGGCCTGCTTTTTGTTGGCTGCCACTTAGTGGTAACAAGATAGCTATGTTGTTAATTTTATTTCGATTTTCAGAGATATCTCCAATGTTGTTTTCGACAATACGCTCAGGGCTATGGATCGCGGAATTGGTTGCTTTTAATTGCTCTATTATGTTGATGCCAGGGTGTTCAGGGTTTTGTTGCTGCCATAAACTTAAATAACGTGAAAACTGTTTGGGATTAGCACCGAACTGATGGCTATAATTGAGTAATGTTGCCCAGCCTTTAATTAATGGTGGCTTATTGTTAATAAGTTGTTTTAATTGCCACTGTGGTAATACTTCAAGGTTATGCCAAATAGCTTGAATATCATCATTTGTAGGGGTAGCGTTTAAAGTGAAAGCACTCAATTGCGCAGTAAGTGCTGATACATTGTATCCTTTTTTCGCTAATACTTGACTCAATACTTGGTAATATTCAAAAGATGGTTGTAGTGATGGAATTGTGCTCTCATTAGTAGTGTAGGTCACCAATTCATTAGCTAGTTCTAATTGTTGTAGAGCTTGCGGTAAATAATTTAATGCGAATAAACTACGAGCTTTTATTACTAATAATGTGTAAGTTTTTTGATAGTCTTCCTGATAAAACGCTGTAATTTCATTTGCTAACAAAAGTGCTTTAGCATAATTCTGTTGTTGAAGAAAAAGCTCACTTGCTTCAATTAATAATTTATTAACGACTGCTTGTTGTGCAAGTAATGACTCTTCATCACGAGGCAATTTAGCATTTAATGATTGTGCCGCAGCGAGTTTTTCTTCCGCTGTTGCAGTTGTTTTGACTTCCTTAAGCGTCGCTTGAGAAACTGGCGTACTTTCTTTTTGGGTTGTAGGTTTCGAGCTACAAGCCGAAATAAATAAGGCTATCAATATCAATAGTATAAAAGATACATTGGCGTGCTTTTGTTTAAATAAATTAAACACTAGAAAATTAGTTTGACTCAAGTGGAAAAATCCATGCATTTTTAACTCTGTGTAGGGTTATAATAAACGCCATTGCAGTGAGTCTCAACTAAATCCTGCACCTTAATAAGTATCAATGAAAGAAGTAAGTTGAAATGAGTGAAAACATAATAAATCCCGGTACTTTGTATATAGTGGCTACGCCTATTGGAAACTTAGGTGATATCAGTTCAAGAGCGTTATCGGTATTAACTCAAGTTGATATTATTGCCTGTGAAGATACTCGCCATACACAAAGACTATTGTCTGCGCATGCAATTAAGAATAAAACATTATCAATGCATGATCATAACGAACGCCAACGACAAGATTATATTGCGCAACTATTGCAAGAAGGAAAAAGTATTGCTTTAGTCTCTGATGCGGGAACGCCGTTAATTAGTGATCCTGGCTTTCATTTAGTTCGACATTGTCGTAGCTTAAATTTACCTGTATCGCCTATTCCTGGTGCTTGTGCTGCTATTGCTGCGTTAAGTGTTGCTGGGCTACCGACAGATCGATTTTCGTTTGAAGGTTTTTTACCTTCAAAGTCTGGTGCAAGACAAAGTACGTTATTAGCATTAATTAATGAGCCGAGAACGATGGTTTTTTATGATGCTCCTAGACGAGCTATTGACACAGTAAAAGACATAGTGGCTACATTAGGTGGCGAACGTTATGTGGTTATTGCTCGCGAATTAACAAAAACTTTTGAAACTATCCATTCAGATACCGCTGAAAATTTTCTTGCTTGGCTCGAACAAGATGCTAATCAACTTAAAGGTGAAATGGTGTTAATTATTGAAGGTTATAAAGCTGATCCAGATGAAATCTCTGCAGAAGTCATTAAAACCTTAAAGTTATTGTTAGTTGAAATGAAACCGAAAAAAGCCTGTGCTATTGTTGCTGAAATTTATGGTGTAAAAAAGAATGCACTTTATGATATTGCACTAAGTTTAAAAGTATAGAGCTATAAAGCATTACATCGCTATATTGAGTGTTCATTATTATATTTCTTTATCGTTATAAGTGCGTTTAGAGAAACAGATCCTTGCTCATTAGAATACTAACAGGTAAAATGCGCTCGAGTTGACTAGACAATCGCTGCTTACTGAATTTATTTAGTGGGGGGAGGAAAGTCCGGGCTCCGATGAGCAGGGTGCCAGGTAACGCCTGGGCGGCGCAAGCCGACGACAAGTGCAGCAGAGAGAAGACCGCCGATGGCTATCTTAATTTATTAATATAGAACAGGTAAGGCTGAAAGGGTGCGGTAAGAGCGCACCGGATTGCTGGTAACAGTAATTGCAGGGTAAACTCCACCTGGAGCAAGACCAAATAGGGTTTCATGATTATTAAAACGCAAGTTTTGGTAATATAAGCGTGGCTCGCGTGGAAACCGGGTAGGTTGCTTGAGCCTTAGAGTGATTTAAGGCCTAGACGAATGATTGTCACTTCCTATGGAAGATACAAAACCCGGCTTATGTGTCATCTCACAAATTTTAGTAACCGTTTGAATTATTTTAAATAGCTCAAACGGTTTTCTAAAACTCTTCTTTATATTTTACTTCGAATAAGTATTCACTCGCTCGTTTTCAACTATTGAAACTTAAATATACTGTTATATGAATGCAAATAATCTATTGGTTGTTATTATCAGACAATTATTTATTAGGTTGCAAATTGGTTGTCTGATAAAAACATTAAAGTTGAACTGATAATATTCCCTCTATTAAGTCGAGGGATAACGTTATAGTTGAGCTAATGCTAGTTTTATGGTGGGAGATAGCTGTGAACCATCATTAGCAGCATACTTGAGTATGTTTTCTTTCATGGAACGTGCCCAAAACCTTTTTACATGATTAGCTACGACTTTTGCCGTTTCTTCATCTGTTTTTTTATAATTATTATTATTAGCAATTTGATTGAGCATACTAACTAAGTTTTCAATTTGAGAACTACTCATCACTATATCTTCCTATTTTTAACTATTTATCGAATGTGGTATAAAAAGTATGTCTACCTGGTCGAGCAAAGCCAATCAAGTTAAGATTGGCTTGGTTTGCTAAGGTTATAGCTAGCCCTGTTGGTGCCGAAACTGCGACCAAGGTAGCTATATTGACACTTGTCACTTTTTGTACCATTTCATAACTTGCTCTGCTTGAAATCACAACAAAGCCACTTTGGGTATTGATTTTACGTAGTGCTAAACTACCAATTAACTTGTCTAAAGCATTATGTCGACCCACATCTTCACATAATAAAGTTATTTTCCCCGCTGCGTCACACCAGGCTGCACCATGAACTGCGCCAGTTAGCGCTTGTAGTTTTTGATGTTCACTTAATTGTGACAGGGCATACTGAATGACTTGGGAAGAAGGTAACGGTTGTGGCGTTACACTCTTAATCGGCCGAATAGCTGTTTCCAGTGATTCACTCCCACATAAACCACAGCCTGTTCGGCCGGTAAGATTACGTCGGTGTGATTTCAAAGACATCATACGTTCAGAACTAATTTCAATACGTACTTCTATCCCTTTTTCACTGGTTACAAGCTCAATATCATACATTTCTGTTACGTTATTGATAATGCCTTCAGATAAGCTAAAACCTAAAGAAAATTCATGTAAATTAGCAGGCGAGGCCATCATAACCGCGTGAGAAATTCCATTGTAAACCATTGCAATAGGGACTTCTTCGGCGATACAGTCAAGATTTACTTGCTCTTGCCCACTACCTTGTTTCCAATAAGTTACCGGTAGTGTTAAATAGCTCGCTTGTAATTTTGGTTCATCTTCCAGTGTCACACTTAACTTCCTATGCTAGCTTTTTGTTTTTTAGGTGAACGTTTAAAGTGCTCTTTTTGTTGAGCACTAAACTTTTTATAACGCGTCTGCCAATCTGATGGAGAGGTGACTTTTTCAACCTGTACAGGGGTAACTTTATATTCAGGACAATTTGTTGCCCAATCTGAACTGTCGGTGGTAATAACGTTAGCTCCACTTATCGGGTGATGGAAAGTAGTAAATACCACACCACTTTGCATACGTTCACTAACTTTAGCTCTTAAGACAGTATCGCCAGCCCGACTCGTAATACCTAACCAGTCACCGTCATTAATGCCTCTTTCTTCGGCATCATTAGGGTGTATTTCAAGTAGGTCTTCTTTGTGCCAAGTTTGATTGTCGGTACGTCGTGTTTGTGCTCCTACATTATATTGACTGAGTATTCGCCCAGTAGTGAGTAATAGCGGGAATCTTTTATTAGCACGGTCTTCACTGGCAAGGTATGGCGTGATCGCAAAACGCCCTTTACCAATTGGAAAGTTGTCTACATGCATGATGGGTGAGCCATCAGGAAACTCGTCGTTACAAGGCCATTGAATACTACCTTGCTTGTCCAGTTTTTCGTAACTAACCTTACTGAACGTAGGTACTAATGATGCAATTTCATCCATTATTTCAGATGGATGTTGATAATTCATCGGATAGCCTAATGCATTAGATAACTTTTGGGTAACTTCCCAGTCGGCAAATTCAGCCAATGGCTTCATTACTTTACGCACTCGATTGATACGTCGTTCTGCATTGGTAAAAGTACCATCTTTTTCTAAAAATGAAGAGCCAGGTAAAAATACATGAGCGTATAATGCTGTTTCATTTAGAAAAATATCTTGAACAATTAAGCATTCTAACGATGCTAGTGCGGCTTGTACATGCTGGGTATTAGGGTCTGATTGTAAAATATCTTCACCTTGTACATACATGGCCTTGAACGTTCCTTCGATAGCTGCATCAAACATATTTGGAATACGGAACCCTGGTTCGTTGTCTAGGGTTACTCCCCAATTTTTCTCAAATTTTGCACGTAATACATCATCACTAACATGCTGATAACCTGGTAACTCTTGTGGGAATGAGCCCATATCACATGAACCCTGAACATTATTTTGACCACGTAAAGGGTTAATACCCACGCCTTCTCGGCCAATATTGCCGGTAGCTAATGCTAAGTTGGCAATACCCATTACCATGGTTGAACCTTGGCTATGCTCGGTAACGCCTAAACCATAATAGATAGCACCATTTTTTGCTTTAGCAAACGCACGAGCAGCAATACGAATTTGTTCAGCACTTACGGTGGTAATACTTTCCATTGCTTCAGGAGAATTGATCTCATCAAGAATAAATTCACGCCACTCGTTGTATTCATCGGTACGTTGTTCAATGAAGTTTTTGTCCTCTAAACCTTCGCTAAGTATTACGTGTGCTATGGCATTGATCATGGCAACGTTTGTGCCTGGTTTTAATGGTAAGTGATGATTAGCACTTATGTGAGCGGTATTTAGTAAGTCAATACTTCTTGGATCTATTACAATTAACTCAGCCCCTTGGCGTAAACGTTTACGTAGTTGTGAAGCAAATACTGGATGGGCGTCAGTTGGATTTGCGCCAATAACCATGACCACATCAGACTTCATCACTGAGTCAAAGGTTTGTGTTCCTGCTGCTTCACCAATAGTAGCTTTTAGTCCATAACCGGTAGGCGAATGACATACACGTGCGCAGGTGTCGGTATTATTATTACCAAAAGCAGCGCGAATAAGCTTTTGTACTAAATAGGTTTCTTCATTAGTACAGCGTGATGAGGTAATACCGCCAACACTTTCTCGGCCATATTTAGTTTGAATGTTTTTAATTTTGTTAGCTGAAAACGCTAATGCTTCGTCCCAGCTAACAACTTTCCAAGGTTGATCAATGCTGTCACGGATCATAGGTTCGGTGACGCGATCTTTATGGGTAGCATAACCAAAAGCAAAACGACCTTTTACACAAGAGTGGCCTTGATTAGCTTTACCGCCTTTGTAGGGCACCATTCGTATCACTTCTTCGCCTTTCATTTCAGCTTTAAATGAACAACCAACACCACAATATGCACATGTTGTAATAACGCTATGTTCTGGCTGGCCTTTTTCAATAACTGACTTTTCTGTGAGTGTGGCAGTAGGGCAAGCTTGTACACAGGCACCACAAGAGACACAATCAGAAGATAAGAAGTCGTTTTCGCTAGTACCAGCACTCACTTTTGAAGCAAAACCTCGACCTTCAATAGTTAAGGCAAAGGTACCTTGGACTTCTTCACAGGCTCTAACGCAACGAGAACAGGTAATACATTTACTCGGTTCGAAAGTGAAATAAGGGTTCGACTCATCAATTTTAGCGTCAAGATGATTATCACCATCAAAGCCATAACGTACTTCACGTAAGCCAACGGCTCCGGCCATATCTTGTAATTCACAATCTCCATTACTTGAGCAGGTTAAGCAATCAAGTGGGTGATCCGAGATGTATAGCTCCATAATATTACGGCGCAGTTTTGCAATGTCATTATTTTCAGTAGACACTACCATGCCTTCTTTTACTGGTGTCGTACAAGATGTTGGGTAGCCTCGCATACCTTTAATTTGTACAGCACATAAACGACATGAACCGAATGCTTCAATGTTATCTGTAGCACACAGTTTAGGAATATTAATATCAGCCATTGCAGCAGCACGCATAACGGAGGTACCTGCAGGAACTGTTATTGTTACTCCATCAATTTCGATAGACACTTTTTGTGTTGAAGTGCTGGCAGGAGTGCCATAATCCTTATTAAAATCGATTGGCTTATTAGAGGTTGTGTTTGTTGCCGGATCAAAATAATTAATCATGATTGTTTACCTGTGTCGTTAAATAGAAATCTTGAGGGAAATCAGTGAAAGCACTACGTACTGGTATTGGGGTCATACTGCCCATTGCACATAAAGATCCATCAACCATGGTGTCGCAAAGGTCGTTAAGTAAAGCCATATTCTCAGCGCGGCGCTCATCGTTTTTTATACGATCAATGACTTCTACACCACGGGTTGAACCAATTCTACAAGGGGTACATTTGCCACAAGATTCAACAACACAAAACTCCATTGAAAAACGGGCTTGCTCTAGCATATCAACGCTGTCATCAAAGACGACAATGCCACCATGACCTAACACGGCAGAAGCTTTAGAAAAGGCTTCATAATCAAGTGGGATATCTAATTTATTCGTTGGTAAATAGGCACCTAATGGTCCACCGACTTGAACCGCTTTTATTGGACGTTCGCTGGCGGTACCACCAGAAAATTCATCAATAAGATCTTTTAAACTTGAGCCAAACGGTAATTCAATTAAGCCTCCTTGCTTAACATTACCCGCTAGCTGAAAAGGTAAAGTACCTCGTGAGCGATTAGTGCCATACTGTTGATATGAATGACTACCTTCACTCATAATAAAAGGAACAGCAGCTAACGACAGTACATTATTTACAATAGTTGGCTTACCAAACAGCCCTTCTAAAGCTGGTAATGGTGGCTTGAAGCGCACTAGGCCTCTTTTACCTTCTATGGATTCTAAAAGAGCGGTTTCTTCCCCGCAAATATAGGCTTCAGCGCCTAATCTTACTTCTAAATTAAAGGTTTTACCGCTATTACAAATGTTATTACCTAAATAACCTGCTTCATAGGCAATTTCAATTGCTTGTTGTAATATTTCATCAGCAATAAGGTATTCGGAACGTAAATAAATATATCCTTGATCCGCACCAACAGCCAATCCAGCGATAATCATTCCTTCAATTAGCATAAAGGGATCACACTCCATTACTAATTTATCGGCAAAGGTACCAGAATCTCCTTCATCTGCATTACAAACGATATATTTTTGCTCGGCAGTTGCATCTCTTACCGTTTGCCATTTGATACCGGTAGGAAAAGCAGCGCCACCTCGGCCACGAAGACCTGAATCTACAATCGTTGTCACAATTTCTTGTGTAGATAGCTCAAGTGATTTTTGCAAACCTTTGAAGCCATCTAAAGCGAGGTAATCCGCTAGAGAAATTGGGTCAATAATACCTGTGCGAGCAAATGTTATGCGTGTTTGCTTTTTGAGATAAGGAATATTTTCTGTTAAACCCAGTGCCAGTGAATGCGCAGGTTGTTTTTCATGGAGGATATTATTAGTGATGTCTTCGATAATACTTGCAACATCTGCTGATTCTACTGGGCCATATGCCATTCGCCCTTGTGGTGTTTCAACTTCAATCATCGGCTCTAACCAATATAACCCACGGGAGCCATTTCTTATTATGCTGATGTCAATATTGTGTTGAGATGAATAATCGGTAAATGCTTGAGCAACATCATGTGCCCCTAATGAAATTGCGGTACTTTCTCGTGGAATAAAAATTTTCATCGTCTATCTCACTTAGATTTGCTGTTTAAATTAGCAATGATCTGTTCAAATTTTTCATTAGAAATGCGACCATGAAGATCATCATTAACTCGAATGTTAGGTCCTGTTGCGCAGTTACCTAGACAATAAACGCTATCCAAACTGAATTTTTTATCATTTGTCATTTCGTGGTAGTCAATATTTAAAAGATCTTTGGCGTGTTCTTCAAGCTGCCTACTCCCTCGAGATTGACAAGCTTCTGCTCGGCAAATCTGAATCTGATAGTCACTTGGAGGGGCTATACGAAATTGATGATAAAAACTAATGACACCATGAATCTCTGCTGGTGTTTGTTTCAACTTTGTCGCTATTCTCTCTATAGCCTGAGGTGCTATATAGCCTACTTCTTTTTGAATAGCATGTAATATAGGCAGCAAAGAGCCTTTTTTATTTTTTAAAGAATCAATGATGTTTTCCACACTGGACAATGGGGAAGATAATTCGATTTGCATACAAACTCCTGGATGGTTGTGACAAAATACATATATGAACTAAGCTGCATATTTGTTATTGTCTATAGTTCTTTTTATACGCTGACTATATCACCATTGGTTTGCTATAAGAATATGAACAATATTTCATAAATGAGTTCTTTTTTTGCTCTATTTAAAGATATGATTTAACTACTAAATATAAAAATTATAGAGTAGTGAAACAAATAATTATCAATGGTTAAAACAATTAAACTTCAAAACTAAAATAATAAAAGGTGAAAAATGACCGATAAAATAGTGTTATCAAAAAGAATTCAAATTAAACCAGCATGGTCATTTTATGACGAACAGGGCGAGTATGTAGATCCTCGACTTTTTGTGTTGCTCAGCTCTGTGCATCATTCTGGAAAATTGACCGTAGCTGCCAGTAAATTAGGCATGTCTTATCGCCATGTTTGGAATGTATTAAAAAAGTGGACTGATTTTTTCGGTTCTGATTTAGTTGAATTAAAAAAAGGAAGGGGGGCGTTGTTAACACCGCTAGGTGAGAAGTTACTTTGGGCTGAACAAAGAGCTCAAGCACGATTTGAACCTCAATTAATCAGTATTGCGTCAGAATTAAATTTAGAAATACAAAAACATTTAATGGTTAAGGAGCCTTTGTTAAAGATTGCAGCAAGCTATGGTTATGCTATTGCTTTACTACCTAACTTTACTAATAAATTTAAATTAGATCTGCAATACCGAAGTTATGAAGAATCATTTGACGCGTTAAGTAAAGGTGAGTGTAATATAGCTGCATTTCACTTACCTACTGATATTGTTAGCCAAAGGTTGATTGATATTTATAGTAAATACTTTAAAGCAAATACCTATAAAGTGATTCGCTTTGTTACACGTAAACAAGGCTTGATAGTTCAAAAAGATAACCCTAAAAATATTTCTAAAATCGAAGATTTAAAAAAGAGTAGTGTTAAATTTATTAATCGCCAAAAACACTCAGGTACACGATTATTGATAGATGAATTATTAGCAAGGTCATCAATTGAGTCTAATGATGTTATTGGCTTTGATCGGTTTGAATTTACACACTCAGCTATAGCTGCTTATGTCGCTTCAGGGATGGCAGATGTCGGTATTGGAATTGAAACTGCTGCACGTCAATTTGGTTTGGATTTCATTCCATTAACGACTGAACATTATGTATTGGTTTGTCATCAAAATACCCTAAAAGAACTCTCGGTAAAGCGTTTAATTACTGAAATAAAAAGTGATAAGTTTCATGAGGAAGTAGCAAAGTTAGCTGGCTATGAGTCGACCGCTTGTGGTGATATTGCAGATTTAGAAGATATGCTACCTTGGGATTTATAATATTCTCTAAATAAATATATAAAAGCCGCTTTAACTATAAGTTAACGCGGCTTTTATTGTTCTTTATCAGTCAAATACTAACTGTTAACCATGCGTATTTTCCACATGATGTTTAGCGGCTACAGGACGAATTGTTAAGTTAGCAAAAAAAGCAATAACTAATAAACCAGCCATAGCATACATAGTGCTATTATATAAACTTGGTGTTGGATCAACAGTACCCGCTGGAACTAATTCCATTAAATTACTTACGGTTACTGTTTTTGCGGCAACAAGCTCATTTAACTGACTAACGGCAGAGCCAAATTTAGCTTGAAATACCGCAGGATCTATTTTTGAAACCAAATCGGCTATCGCATCATTCACAGACATATTTCTTAGGTATGTAATAGCAAATGGACCAAGAACACCTGCTGTAGCCCATGCTGTAAGTAAGCGGCCATGTATTCCGCCAACATGCAAAGTACCAAATATATCAGCTAAGTAAGCTGGAATAGTTGAAAAACCGCCACCATACATAGTGAAAATAACCATTGTTGCGGCGTAGAACATAATTAACCATACCGTAGATGGATCAGCACTTACTTGAGAGGCAGCATAAGGTATCGATAAGTAGAGCATAGTCCCTAATACGAAGAAGAAATGGTAAGTGTTTTTCCTTCCAATGAAATCGGAAATTGATGCCCAGAAAAATCTACCACACATATTAAATACCGAAATCATGAGTACATAAGTGCCGGCAAAGGTTGCGGTCGCTACATCAGGCAACGTTGAGCCAAAAATATCAACCATCATGGTTTTAGCAACACCTATAACGCCAATACCTGCCGTTACGTTGAAGCAAAGAACAACCCATAATTTCCAGAATTGCGGTGTTTTTAATGCTTGATCAATATGTACATTGTTATGGGTAATCATGCTTTTGGCAGATGCATCTTTATCTGGAGGGGTCCACCCATCAGGGGTCCAGCCCTCAGGAGGAACACGGTATGAGAGTGATGCGACAATCATTACAATAAAATACACAATGCCTAATGTTAAAAATGTGCCTGCTGCACCAGTATCACCAGTACCAACAACATAAACACCTGCATCACCAGGAAAGGCCATTTCCGCGGCTTCATGCGCGGTTGCCACAATAACTTCTACTGTGCCAGAAGCTGTTTCTGCAAAACGCTTACCTGCCTCAGTTATTAGTTTTACACTACTTTCGGTACCTAGATAAGTCGGTGCTACAGCATGGAATTTTAATAACGAGGAGATGAGAGGTGCGCCGATCATGGCACCACCACCAAAACCCATAATAGCCATACCGGTAGCCATCCCTCGCTTATCTGGGAACCAACGGAGCAAGGTGGATACAGGGGAAACATAACCTAAACCTAGGCCACACCCGCCAAGGGCACCATAGCCTAAGTAAACAAGCCATAATTGATGGGTAGATATACCAAAACTACCAATGATAAAGCCACCGCCCCAAAGAAATGCGGCGGTAACACCAACACAACGAGGGCCAACTTCTTCGAGCCACTTTCCAGCGACAGCAGCAGATAAGCCAAGAAAAACAATAGCAACAGAGAATATCCAAACGACATTACTTAATGACCAGTCGCCAGATGAGCTAGTAACGACCCCTAACTCCCTAATTAGCGCAGGATTAAATATACTCCATGCGTAAACAGAACCAATACATAAATGAATTGCAATAGATGCTGGCGGGACTAGCCAGCGATTAAACCCCGATTTAGCAATTATTTTATCTTTCATTAAGAAAGAAAAAAAGCCCCCACTTTTATTCGACATTATTTAATACCTTATAGCTACAGCCTGATATAAATATTTATACTTAAGCAGCTAGAACACCTATGAATGATAATGACACTACATATTTAAGAGCGAATATTATTTTGCTCGACAAAATAGATAATGCTTTACCGTTATTTTTTGTTCTAAATTATTCATAGTGAAGCGGCGCTAAATATAAAAAGGAATAATTAAATTGAATTTTTATTTTTATAAAATCTTATAACTAAGGATAATTATAATTTTTATATTATTTTTAATAATCAATTTAATCACTTTAGTTTCACTAACATAAGAGATATGAATTTAATTTCATATCTGTCTTTTTATTAGTCAAAAAAGTATAGCACTGGAATATTACCATTAAAATATGAACAAACTTTCATATTGTTAAGCTTGATTTTTAGCTGGCTTTAACTAAAAAATAGTGATGATAAGGTCTTAAATAATTCATAAAAAATCGGTAATGAATGCGGTGTAATTCATTACCGATTAAAATTAAATAATGCAGTATATAAAGCTTATAACAAAAACGTTATGCTGTTAAATCGCATATTTATCCTACATAAACTATTACTTTTTTGAACAATAATTAACATTTAATTGAATATGCCATCCACTATAACAATATAAATTTTGCTCTGCTAATTAACTAACGTTAATAATTTATCAGTGCTATCTACATTACAATATCCAAAGTTTAATGCAGCCATAAATGCATGATGAACCTGAGTTGCCGGCACTATGACACCATTAAACTCGAGATCTAATGTCGCACAAGCATCGTGAGCAACATGGCACTCATAGCCAAAATCTACAGCTGCACGGGTAACAGCATCAATACACATATGACTCATTGCACCAACAATAATTAATTTATCTACATTAAGATCATTAATGATTTTTTGTAGGTCCGTATCTTTAAAGCTATTAATTTGATGTTTCAAAATAACAGGTTCACTTTCAAGCGGCGTAAGGCTGTTGTGAATTTGTGCACCTTTAGATTCAGGTAAAAAAAATGGAGCATCATTAGAAGGAAATTCATGACGAACATGAATGACAGGTAATTTTTTCTGGCGAAATTTAGTTAATAGAGTTGCTGCATTTAATGATGCTGTCTCAGTACCAGACAGCGCCCATTTAGCTCCATTGTAGCTTGAAAAATAGTCGTTTTGAAAATCAATTAATAATAAAGCAATAGTAGACATAATAACCCTCTTGTGTTGTTTCACTGTTTTGTTAAAGGTATTATGCGAAATCCTTCTTAAGAATGCCTATGGCGAAATTGCCATTAAACAGTGCAAAAATGACAAAGTCTATTTGTGTAATAATTATTGATTACCCTAACGCGCTACAAAGTGCAGTTCACGGCTTACAAGAACTATTTTTATTATCTAATCAGATAATTAGAGATAGCGAGCTTGATATGCAATTTACAGTTTTAATTGTGAAACCAAGCGAGGAATTAGTAGGTGTGGTTCAAAGTGATATAGTTATTCTTCCTCCTAGCTTAGATGATAGTTATCACAATAAGCCTCAACCAGCGTTATTACAATTTATCAAAGAGGCGCACAAGAGAGGAACGATATTATGCTCTACTTGTGCAGGCGCATTTATACTTGCCAAAACAGGGTTGTTGGATAACAGGATAGCGACAACACACTGGCAATTAGCCGATAAATTTAAGGATCAGTACCCCAAAGTATCACTCCAAATAGAGCGTTTATTGATAAATGATGGAGACATAATTAGTGCTGGCGGGCTTACATCATGGATTGATTTAGGGTTAGAAATCGTCGCCCAATTTTCTAGGCCAAATATTATGCGTAAGCTTGGAAAGTACCTTATTGTAGATACAGGTAAAAGAGAGCAGCGCTACTATGAGACTTTTACACCTAAATTTAGCCATGGCAATCATCAAATTTTAAAAGCTCAATATTATATACAAGCAAATTATAATATATCACTAAAGATGGCTGATTTGGCTGTTGTCGCTTGCATGAGCGAGCGAACATTTTTACGTCATTTTACTCATGCGACAACAATAAAGCCTTTTGAGTATATTCAAAGAGTTAGAGTGCAAAAAGCATGTGAATCATTAGAATCAACAACACAAAGCTTTGAGCAAATTGCTCATAGCATAGGTTATGATGATGTAAATAGTTTTCGTAAGGTATTTATTAAAACAATAGGGCTAACACCTACAGCTTTTAGGGCCAGATTTGTTTAGGGGGTATGAAATAGAGCGTAATATGGCAATCAGTACTTTTAAAGTTAGCTTGCTGAAAATTAGTATTCTAAAAGTAAGTATCACAAAAAAATGTTATTAAGTTAAGGGTCTTAGCATTATATGTGGTAAGTGTTTTTTCTATTTAATGATAATTAAATTTTATAAAAAATATAAAGTTTAATTATTTTCATGGTATTGGGAACTTTAAGACGAATAACTACTCTTACTATATGAAGATACTTATTCCCTTAGTGTTTCATGTTTTTATAATGCGTTTACTTGATTTCAGGTAAACGTTTTTTTTTGCTTGATTTTCTTATGATCAAAAGAAAAATCAACACGCAATATTAGGCTTTCTTGCTTACATCATATGTCTTGTCATGATATGTTCAAAAAATAGTCACACTACTGTAAGAAACGTTTATTAGCCTTGCCCATAATGACTCATTATAGGAATTATTATGTCAAAAACGCATTATAAAACTGTTTGGTTGTCTGATATTCATTTAGGTTGTAAAGACTGTAAGGCTGAGTATTTATTAGATTTTCTTATTCATAGTCAAATAGAGACCTTATATCTTGTGGGCGATATTGTCGATATGTGGGCTATGTCTAAACAATTTCGTTGGCCGAAAGCGCATAATAACTTATTTCATAAACTACTCTCTTTGCCTTCAGAGGGCACTCGCGTTATTTATTTACCAGGAAATCATGATGAACCCCTTCAAAAGTATGATGGAATGAATTTTGGTGATATCGAGATTCATAGAAGTTATACACACATAACAGCTCAAGGTAAAAAACTTCTGGTTTTACATGGTGATCAGTTTGACCAACAAGTTTGTTTTGGGCCTGTGCATTCATGGGTTGGGGATCTATTGTATGATTTTTTGTTGTTTTTAAATCGTTGGTATAACTGGGCTCGAGTAAAATCAGGCCAGCCTTATTGGTCATTAGCTAGTTATATTAAAGGAAAATTGAAAGGGGCTGGCAAGGCAATAGCGCGATATAGAAAGGCGTGTTGCGATACCGCAAAAAAACAAGGTTTTGATGGTGTTGTTTGTGGGCATATTCATCACCCCGAAATCGTTGAAGAAGCTGGTATTCTGTATCTAAATGACGGTGATTGGATTGAAAACTGTTCAGCGTTAGTAGAGTCTAGCAGGGGAGACTTATCACTTGTTTATTGGGCTAAAATTAATAATGTTAGTAACCTTATTAACATTGTACCTGAAAAACACGGCACGAAAGGGCGTAAGGTTGCATAGCTTAAAGAATTAATATTTTTTGATGTTAGTATTAACAATAATGCTTTAGCGGGCGCTACACTTTCCTGTTGTTTAATTACTTATTAATATGTCATAAAGTTGTCATTTAAACGTCAAATATTAGCCATAAAAGTACTATATTCTGAGTAATCAGTGAATATCTGATTATGGCGGAATGAACATGTTTAATGTCGATCAAGTTGTTAGTGACAGCCTACCAAAAATGAATCATCAGTCATTGATGAGCAAAAGTATCAGAAACATTTTACGTTATCTGTTGCATGAAAAAGCCTTACTGACTATCGAAAAACAATATCCATATGCCAAGGGGCTAGACTTTGCCGAAGCAATGCTCGATCACTTTGATTTTGGTTACTGTGTCAGCGATAAAGATAGAGAAAAAATTCCGGCGACCGGTAAAGTTATTATTATCGCGAATCATCCTATCGGCACGTTAGATGGTGCTGCACTAATAAAGATGATCAGTGAAGTTAGGCCAGACTTTAAAGTAGTTGCCAACGACTTATTAATGAATGTTAAACCATTGCATTCTCTATTGTTACCCGTGAATAATATGGGTAATAAAACGCCGAAAAAAAATCTTGAAGCCATATACCAACACCTGAATAACGAGGGGGCTGTGATTATTTTTCCTGCAGGAGAGGTCTCTCGTATGGGAGCTAGTGGGATACGTGATGGTAGTTGGCATAAAGGATTTCTTAATTTTGCTACCGCTACGCAATCGCCTATTCTTCCAGTGTATATGGATGCACGAAATTCTGCTTTTTTCTATGCAATATCAGCAGTGTACAAACCATTGTCTACGTTACTCTTGATTAAGGAAATGTTCAAACAAGCGCACAAACGCATGAATATTAAAATTGGTGATGTTATTCCATTTGAATATTTTGATTCTCTTGATGTGCCGCAAGTCAGTAAAGTTAAACTGTTTAAAAAGCATTTGTATAATATTGCTCGAAATAAAGCTGAAATATTAAAAACAGAAAAAGCCATTGCTCATCCAGAGAATCGCGCTGAGCTTAGATCGGCTATTCGCCAGTGTGAGTTATTGGGTAATACTGCAGACGGTAAGAAAATATTACTTTATCGTCAGCAAGGCTGTTCACCTATTATGCGCGAAATTGGCAGACTTAGGGAAGTTGCTTTTCGTTTAGTGGGCGAAGGTACGGGGAAGCGTCGAGATGTTGATGGGTATGATCTAGATTATTTACATTTGATTTTATGGGACGACGATGATTTAGAAGTTGTAGGTGCCTATCGCTTTGCTGAAACTCAGAAGTTAATCGATAACTCACAATCTCAGGGTATATATACTAATACGTTATTTGATTATCAACCCAGTATGGCACCAATCTTTGCCAAAGGCTTAGAGTTAGGCCGTAGTTTTGTTCAACCAAAATATTGGGGAAAACGAAGTTTAGACTATTTATGGGTCGGAATAGGGGCGTTTGTAGCTAAAAACCCGCAATATCGTTATTTGTTTGGGCCTGTCAGTATTAGTAATGCTTTACCAACACCGGCCAAAAATTTACTTGTACATTACTACCAGCATTATTTTCCGAGTGAAGAAATGATAGCGAAAGCGAAAATACCTTTTCAACTTGACGATATGGAAAAAGGTGAACTTCTTGCAGCATTTGATGGTGCTGATAAAGAAAAAGATTTTGTAACTTTAAAGCATTTATTGGCGAATTGTGGTGTAAGTGTACCAACACTTTATAAGCAATATTCTTCTTTATGTGAAGAGGGCGGTGTCAGTTTTTCAGCATTTAATATTGATCCAGATTTTAATGATTGTGTTGATGGTTTAGTGGTGGTTGATCTTGATAAATTGCTTACTAAAAAACGCATTCGTTATATTGAAAAGCATCAATAATTCTAGTGTGATTCGCTTGATTGTTAGATAAATTCTCTTTAAGAGAGCAGTATTCAACTACTACATATAACAAAGAAACTAGAGGAAATGGCTATGCTAAATGACATTTATCAGTATGATCTTCGTGTATTATTATGGTGTAGAAAATCTCGATTTTATCCTCAGTTTATTGCCATGGTTCGTATTATTTCTCGAACGGGTGATGGTTATATGCAGTTTCTACTGCCATTATGCTATTGGCTAATAAGTCCTCAAGAAGGAAAGCGCTTTGTTATTATATTGCTTTGGGCTTGTGCTATAGAGCGGTTATTATATTTTGTATTAAAAAATAGCTTAAAGCGTAGGCGCCCACCTGAAATAGTGACAGGCTTCACCAGTGTAATTGAAGCCTCTGATCAGTTTAGCTTTCCTTCTGGACATACCATGGCAGCATTTCTATTAGCTAACTTATGTGTGCTTGAGCTAGGTTTAATTGCATCACCACTTTATTTTTGGGCAACGAGTGTTGCAATATCACGGGTAATACTTGGTGTTCATTTTCCAACAGATACGCTGGTAGGGGCTACTTTAGGAAGTAGTATTGCTTATGTTGTGGTGATGGTGTGAAAATATTATATGGTGTTCAAGCCACAGGGAATGGTCATATAGCTCGAAGTCGAATTATGGCTAAGCAATTAAAAGAAAATGGTGTCGAGGTGACTTTTCTTTTTTCTGGCCGCCCTAAAGATAAGCTCTTTGATATGGAGATCTTTGGTGATTTTATTTATAAACAAGGGCTTACTTTTATTGTTCAAAATGGCAAAGTTAATTATTTAGCAACCGCATTCAATAACAATTTTTTACGATTTATTTATGATGCTCATACGTTGGCAATTGACGATTATGATTTAATTATTACCGATTTTGAACCTGTGACCGCTTGGGCTGCAAAGCTAAAGAAAAAGCCAGTACTTGGTATTGGGCATCAATATGCTTTTGGTCATAATACACCGCGAGCCGGAAAAAGTTTACTCGCTGAATTCGTGATGAATTACTTTGCGCCAGCAAAGGATTCTATTGGGCTGCACTGGGCACCTTTTGAGCAATCCATTTTACCGCCAATTATTGATGTCGGTCTTACTGGAAAAATGGATGAAGATGTAGTTTTAGTTTATCTTCCCTTTGAAAATCAAAGTAAAGTAACCACGTTATTACAACAATTTCCAAGTAAACATTTTATCCAATATTCTCCTGATGTTAATAATACCGAAGATAAGAATGTATCGATAAGAGCCACTTGTTATGCAGGGTTTAAACAAGATTTGTGTCGTGCTAGCGCGGTTATATCAAATAGCGGTTTTGAATTAATCAGTGAATGTTTGCATTTAGGGCTGCCTTTACTCGTTAAACCATTACAAGGTCAAATGGAGCAAGAGTCGAATGCACTTGCATTACATGATCTTAAATTTGCTGAGGTAATGCGGACATTAGATGAAGATATTGTCGCTGATTGGCTGGAAAAGTGTAAGCCTAGAATAAATAAAAAGACACCTGATGTAGCTTTTGAAATAGTAAAATGGTTACTTAGTGAACAAAGATTGCCAATTGACAAAGTAGCAGCTTCTTTATGGCAACAATATGAATAAAACAGGGGGCAGAGCCCATAGCTGACTGACAAAGAAAATCATTCCCTTTGATAAAGTAAGAATAGCTTATCAACGATGATAATTATGGAATAAACTGTCTTTAAAATGAGCTTATTAAACGTATAGAGTTAAGCTTTAATATTGATGTTTTGTCCAATGCTGGCAGTTGTATTGTTTGAACTAGCTACAGGGGCTGCACTTTGAATTAATTGCAATGCCATTTCTCCTTCAGCTTCGGCTACCTCTTTTGCTTTTACGGCAACAGATAAAATTGTACCGTTACCGCTATTTTCGGGGGCGAAACTTGGTGCATTAGTAATATTGATAGCCATAGCGCTACTCCAGAATGAATTAATAATTATGTTCAATAACCATATATCGGCTTATTCACAAAAAACTTTACTTAGATTATAGCAAAGTTTATCAAGATAGTATTTATTCACTTTTGAGCTCTTTTATCGTCTCTAGGTAATCACTTACTCATCGTGCTTTAATTATAGTTTGACGATATAATATCGTTTATGTGTCGCTTTAAATTGAGTCTAAAATATGTCAGAACAATTACCTATTTCGATTTCTGTTTGTAATGATTTAGTACAGCAATTTACTAAAATAAGATCGGTATGTAATAAACTTGAAGCACAATTTAATTTTCAAACGATGACTGCTAATTGGTATGGTAATGAAGAAGCTGTGCTTAGCGTTAAACTATTTATAGAAACAGCGAGCAGCTTTACTATACATAAACAAGCCCAAGCTCAATCAGAAATAAAGAATTATAGCGATGATGTTTTTAGCTATTACAATAACAGTGAAAAAAATCAAACACTAAGTTGCTATATTGCTATTACTGATTCAGAGTTTTCTATGTTAAACCAGCAGCATAAAATACTTGCTGGGTTGCTCCATATTAAACTACAAAAAGTACTTAATTTAGTTGCTAAGCAGTTAACTTTAGATACTATTTAGTCTCATCAAATTAACTTTTTTAATTTAGTAACTATTATATTATGTCTATAAATCGTGCTCGTCTAGATCGCTTTATTAGTGAAACTTGTCAAATTAATCGGAAAAAAGTGCGTTTATTATTAGCACAAAAAAGAGTAACTGTAGATGGGGTGATCGCGACAGATATTGCCTTATCTATTGATAAATTTTCTGTTATTTCATTAGATAATAAGATTATTCAGCAACACCAACCTTTGTACGTTATGTTGTATAAGCCTATCGGGGTTGTGTGCGCTACCAAAGATAGTAAACATATAACAGTTATAGACTTATTAGGTGAACTATTATCGGCTGAAGAAAAAGCGAGTTTACATATTGTTGGGCGCTTAGATTTAAATACATCAGGTTTGGTGTTGTTAACTAATGATAGCCGTTGGTCTGAAAAATTAACATCCCCAAAAAGCAAAGTAGCTAAACATTATTTAGTTACGTTGCAAAACCCATTAACACAAGAATATATTGCAGCTTTTTCTGCAGGTATGTACTTTGCTTATGAAAATATTACAACTCAGCCAGTCGCCTTGACTATTATTAATCAATATCAGGCGGAAGTTATCTTAACAGAAGGGCGTTATCATCAAATAAAAAGAATGTTTGGTCGCTTTAATAACCCTGTGACAGCTTTACATCGAACATCCATTGGTAAGTACGTTTTAGATGAGAGTTTGAGCTTAGGAGAAAGTAAGCTAATTAACGTTAGTATTTAATCACTTATTTACTAACGCTATTATTGATATTTCCCAATTTACTCATTCAGGGAGCCGTTTATTTAACACCTAGTTCGCGTAGGCGTTCAAGTAGGTAACTGGCTTGAGTATGTTGATCTGACAATTTTACATCACTACAAGGGTGTAAGAAAAGCGGCAATGAAATACGTGACTTTGTGCTAGCTTTACCGGTAGGGTTAATGACACGGTGAGTAGTTGAAGGAAAGTACCCTCCTGATGCTTCTTGTAACATATCACCTATATTAATAATTAAATTACCAAAGTCACTAGGGACATTTATCCAGCTACCATCTTGGCACTGTACCTGTAAGCCTGGTTCATTTGCTGCTGGTAATATAGTTAACAAGTTAATATCTTCGTGAGCAGCAGCTCTTATTGCGCCAGCTTCTTCATCGCCAGTTAATGGAGGATAATGCAAAATGCGTAATAGCGTATTTGGTGTATCTTTAATCATGCTAGACAACGGTTGAGAATAGTTTTTTGCTACGTCTTCAGGGCTATAGGCTTCCACCCAGTCTAATAGTTCACTGGCTAAGTTAGACGCTAATTGGTAATAGTTGAGTATTTCATCTTTTAATGAATCAGGAATACGGCCCCATGGGTAAACATGAAAATATTCTTTAATATCTTTTTGAGTATGGCCTTTAGCTACTTCTGAAATCTCAGAAGAAAAATAGCCATCTTGTTTTTCAACATCAAAAGCAAACTCTTGTTTGGCGTGACTATTAAAAAATTCTTGCCAATTAAGATAAATAGATTCAACTAAAGATTGCTGAATAGGATGGTTTTTTAATACGCCAAATCCTGTTTCTCTCAGGCTTTTCACAAACAGCTCTGGTGCGTTCTTAGCAGTGTAATCAACAACGGATAGTGTCATTTTTTTCTCTTTAAGGTAAAGTATAAGCCAATTGTAAACGGATATTAGCTATCATCAAGCATATAAACAAATAATAACGATTTTTTAATGCTTTGCTATATAATGTGCTCAATAATAAATTTGTAATATAAATAAGTGAAACACAACATGAAGTTATCTTTTTTTTCAGTTATATTTTTGGTTCTTTTTTTAGCCGCTTGCTCAAGTAATAATGAGACTTGTGAAGATATCACGTTAGCATCAGAACAAATTCAACAATGCCAAGCATTACATCGTCAAATAGTGAACACTAAAGGGCAACCGTTAATTCGTACTGAACTTGAGCGCAGATACCAGCAAGATTGTATTGATATTCGTTATTACCGTGATGAAAAGCAACAAGCTATTTGTGGTAATAAACACAAAAGAAAAGAAATTATAAAAAATATGAATGAGGAAGCTAACAATAAATAATACCTATATCATTCAGTCATTTTAGCATTATCAGAGTGAATTTTTTCGTCGAGATATTATGCTTATATACACTTGATGGAATTAAATTGAAAGTAGTAGAAATGGTGATTTTTATTTATGTCTAATGGATCTTTAAAAAATAATATGGACACTGCTAAACTTAAGAAAGAAGAAACAGCGGAACAAGCACTTCTGACTTTACAATCAGAACATCAAGATTTGCAGTTGCGTTATAATGCCTTGTTTAATTTGAATAAATTATCTCAAGAGTGTGAAGATTTAAACCATTTCTATCCTAAAGTCCATAAAACTATAGCCTCATTAATGACGGCTGAGAATTTCTATGTTGTTACTTATGATCAAACTTTTAATACACTTGAGTTTGTTTATCATGTAGATGAAAAAGATGAAAGGCCTGAAGGTGTTATAGATTATGATGCCCTTGCAGGCTCTTTTACCCATCTGGTGATAGAGTCATCACAGCCCCTCTTAGTAAATCCATCATTAGAGAAACAACTCTATGAAAACGGTAAAATAACGCAGCATGGTTCAACTGGAACTGATTGGGTTGGTGTGCCGTTATTACATAATGATTTAGTTATTGGAGTGATGGTTGTACAAAGTTACAATGAAAAAGTTAGGTATACTGAGCAAGACTTAAATATGCTGACTTTTACTGGTCAACATGTAGTTAGTGCTATGATCCGTCTACAAGATAAAGAGCGCTTAACCAGTGCTGTAAACGCACGTACACAAGAATTAATGGCACAAATTCGGGAACGAGAAAAGTCCGAATTATTACAAGAGTCCTTATATCGAATTTCAGAGTTAGCGAATGATGCTAGTTTTGATATCGATGCTTTTTATTCGAAAGTACACAATATTGTTGGCCAGCTCATTAACGCAACTAATTTCTTTATTGCTAAATACGATGAAGAAAGTGACACGATTGAGTATGTTTATGTTGTCGATGAAGAGTCAAACCATGATCGAAATTATTTCAAAAAAAGAAAGCTATCAGATCATTATTCTGAGCTGGTTATTCGTCAGCAAAAAACGGTTCTTTTAACGAAGCAAGATATGCAAGAGCTGTTTGAGAGTGGTCAAACTCGAAAGCCTACTTCTGATGAACAGTCTTGGCTAGGGGTTCCCTTACTTTATGTTGGAAAGCTATTAGGCGTTATGGTGATTCAAAGTTATTCTCCTCGTACTATTTATAGTGAACAAGATGCAGAATTACTTAATTTTGTTTCTAATCATGTTTCTTCTGCGATTAAACGCCGAGAAATGTCGGAAATAGAAAGACAAAACCATGAGCTCTTAGAGGAACAAGTCAAACTAAGAACCTTAGCGCTTGAAGAAGAAATTCTGCAACGTAAGCAAGCTGAAAAAAAATTAAAACACACCGCTTCACACGATAGTTTAACAGGTCTACCTAATAGAGCTGTATTTCTTGACCTATTAAATCATGCTATTGCCTGCAACAAACGAAAGCCAGAGTTATCCTTTGCGGTATTATTTTTAGATTTGGATCGTTTTAAAGTTGTTAATGATAGTTTAGGTCACCAAGCTGGAGATACATTATTAAAACTTATAGCCTATGAGTTGTCTTCTATTTTACGTGGTAAAGATACTGTTGCTAGACTTGGTGGTGATGAGTTTGTTATTTTAATTGAAGATCTCGAATCAGATCAGAAAGCCTTTGATATAGCTCAACGAATAACTGATTTTCTTACCGAGCCTTTTGTTATTAATAACCAATTAGTATTCACTGGAACTAGTATTGGTATTTTGTTTAGTGACAAACGCTACAATGATGCAGATACTATGCTAAGAGATGCCGATACTGCAATGTATCATGCTAAGGGCAATGGTAAGGGACGTTATGAAGTTTTTGATGCAAGTATGCATCAAAGAGTACAAAATGCACTCTCTCTGGAAGCGGATATTAGGGAAGCGATTGAGTGGGAAGAGTTTATTCCTTACTATCAACCTATAATACAGCTAAATAATGAAGAAATAAAAGGCTTTGAGGCCTTAGCTCGCTGGCCAAGCCATAAGCGTGGCTTTGTGTATCCAGATGAGTTTATTCCGTTAGCCGAAGAAACCAATTTAGTGCAAGCAATTGATTTTCAAATATTGAAAAAATCGTGTCAGCAGTTGAAATTATGGCAAGACACGTTATTACGTCATGACTTATATGTTAGCTGTAATTTATTTTGTAATCAGTTTTTTAGTGCGACATTACCTGATGATATTGAACGTATATTGATAGAAACTGGTTTGAAGCCAGAGAATTTAAGGGTTGAGTTAACAGAGCGAGCGCTGTTGGAAAATACCGAAATTGTGTTATCTAATATGAAAGCGCTCAAACGTTTAGGTGTTAAAATATTACTTGATGATTTTGGTACTGGGTATTCAAGTTTAAGTTATTTACATCAATTTCCTATCGATGTTTTGAAAATAGATCGCTCTTTTATTAATAACTTTCATGAACAGAATAATAGTAGAGCTATTATCAAAACTATTATTGATCTAGCGACAAGTCTTGGTATGGCCACCATAGGTGAAGGCATTGAAAGTCTTGAAAATGCACAATTACTTCAAAAAATGGATTGTTTATATGGGCAAGGTTTTTATTACGCGAAACCTATGCCCGCAGATGAAATGGAACAATATATCTTAAGCCATTAATAAATTATTTTAGCAAGTTATACGCTAGTTAATTAGTAAACTCAGCAATAGTAATATTTGTTTCGATAATTTTTCCTTGGCGGTACAGTTTAAATATTAATGTTGTATTTGGTTTTGTTTCAGCAACTATATCTAGTGCTTGTACAATACTATTTATAGGTTGAGATCCTATCTGGTACAGAATATCACCTACTTGAATGTTGCCTACTTTTGCTGGGCTATTTGGACTTACCTCTTCAACGACAATTCCTTTTGCATCTGTAGAATATTGAGTCGCAGAAATACCCAGCCAACCACGAACTACACGACCATTCTCAATAATTTGTTGCATGATTTTAGCTGCTAGTTCATAAGGAACAGCAAAGAAAATTCCTTGAATATTTAGTTGAGGGTTTGACTGAGTAAATTTTCTTGAGTTGATGCCAACTAATACACCATTACTATTAACCAAAGCACCACCAGAGTTGCCTTCATTAATAGCGGCATCCATTTGTAAAAAGTTTAGATAACTAGTGTTACTTAAGCCACTTCTACCTGTAGCACTGATGATACCTTGCGTAACTGTTTGTCCTAGATTTAAAGGGTTTCCTATCGCGAGAACGATATCGCCAGCGAGCGATTGCTGATTATATTTTTGTGGAATAGTAGGTAAATTACTGGCGTTAACTTTCAATACTGCAAGGTCGGTAATTTTATCAAAACCAATGATTTGAGCAGGAAATTGTTGGCCATTTTGCAATACAACATGAATTAAATCTGCATTTTGAATAACATGCAGATTAGTTAGGATATAGCCATTGCTATCCATGATAACACCCGAGCCTAATGTGGTTGTTTTACGGGCAGCCTGACCATATACAGAGCTTGGCATAATGTCTTCAGAATAAATATTCACTACAGCAGGACTAGCGACACTGACAGCCTTAGCATAAGAAAGAGGGCTTGTTTCTTGCTGTTCGGTACTCAGAAGTTGTTTTATGAAAGTATTGTCATTCAAATTTGGCTTTAATAGAAGTAAAGCAACGGCAAATAATACGCCATAACTAATAGAATTTATAATGTACTTTAATGCAGGTTTTAATTTCAAAGGATAGCGTCCAGTATAATAGTTATCATTGCGATAATCATTTTTGTTATATTTTTTGAGTTTAGCATAAAATATTGGACGAATAGAAAAATAAAAAGGCTAGTTTTCACTAGCCTTATTGTTAATGATAAGGTTTTTATCGAATCATTAAATATTGAGAGTAATTATCACGAATTATGTTTAATGCAAAAACACCTTCTTTGTCTTTTAAGTAACTACGCAGATCTCCAACATTATTAATACGTGTGCGGTTTATTGCAGTAATTAAATCACCAGTTTTTAAACCAACTAGCGCAGCTGGAGAATTTTCTTCAACATTTTTGATAATAACACCATTATTATTATTGTTGTTTTCTAATTCAGCCCCTTTAAACATTGGATGTATACTAGCTGCTGCTACATTATTACCTTGAGATTGTTTTAAGGTAACGTCGAGTTCTTTTTCTTTACCATTACGTACAATGGTTAATTCAACCTCTTTTCCTGCACCGATAGAGCCAATTTTGCCACGTAACTCATTAAAGGTTTTTATTGGCTTGCCATTCACTTTAGTGATGACATCACCAGGCTCTATACCTGCTTCATCGGCAGCTGAATCAGGCATTACTTGCTCAATAAAACCACCTTGATTTGTTTCTAGCTCCATTGCTTTTGCAATTTCACTGTTAAGGCTACGGCCTGAAACTCCTAATACACCACGGTGTACTTCGCCAAACTCTATGATTTGTTTAGTTAAATTATTCATCATGTTGCTAGGAATAGCAAAACCGATACCAATGTTACCGCCATTAGGGCCTAAAATGGCAGTATTGATGCCTATCAATTCACCACGTAGGTTAATTAGGGCTCCACCAGAGTTACCACTATTGATCGCTGCATCGGTTTGAATAAAGTCCTCGTAGTCTTCAATATTTAGCCCACTACGTCCTAAAGCACTGACAATACCTGAGGTTACCGTTTGGCCTAAGCCAAAAGGACTACCGATAGCAATAGCAAAGTCACCAACACGTAGTTCATCTGAATCGGCTATTTTAATTTGAGTTAGATTATCGGCATCAATCTGTAATAGGGCGATATCTGAATCAGCATCAGACCCTATTTTCTTTGCTTCAATTTGACGCCCATCTTTTAATGTTATTAATATTTCGTCTGCTTTTTCAATTACATGATTATTAGTAACAATATATCCTTCTTTAGCATCAATAATAACCCCTGAACCTAAACCACGAAATGGGCGTTGCTGTGCTTGGTTAGGGTTTTGATTTGGATTACCAAAAAATCGAAAAATGTTGGGGACATTTTGTCTAACTTCGTGGGTACCTTTGACTGCAATACTGACTACAGCAGGTGTTGACTTCTCTAACATTGGCGCCAGACTCGGCATTTCTTGACCAGTAACGCTACTTGGCCAAATAGAGTACGCCTGTGCTGTAAGTGGTATGAGGGAGCTAGAAAGCAATGCCGCACCTAGTACAGCAGATAAGGGAATAATTGATAACTTTTTCATACGGATGAATTCTCCTAAACTTAATTGAATCAACTTAATGTTAAGTTGATATACCTCCAAATAGACTGAATAAAATAGGTTTAGTTCAAAAATGCATTTTGGACATTTGTAACACTATGTTTCTGAAAGATATAATAAATAATCAATATTTATACTAACTTATTAGGTGTTTTTTGGCTTTTGATCGACAAATAAACCACTTGCTTCATTAGAATAATCTAATGGAGCTTCTGTACTTGATTCATCTTGTTGAGTACTACGTTTCTCATGTCGTAAACCTGCTGTTTGGGCTAGTTGCTCTTGTGTTTCTTGTGAAAAAAAAGGAATTCCATCAGCATCATTAGTTGTTACACGTTGCAATAACTGAGTGCTTTCTTTCATTTGTTTCATTGCTGTTTGACACGTATTATTCATTTGCTCTAATAAACCGGCAGATGTTGCAAGGTGTTCACTAACATCAACTTTATATTGAGATAACGCTGCTTCACTTTTACTTACTTGTTCTGATAATTTACGTTGTTCTTGGTTTGAAGATGACAAAAAATGGTTAGCAAAAAAGCCAACAATTGCACCAACTACAAAAATGATTAATGCGCTTAAAACTGTCATAGGATTACCTTAAAATGTATGGAAATAAAATTTGTGATAAATTAACGCTGTAATGGTTTACAATAATACCAAATTAATTAAATTTGTCTCTAAGTAAGGTTTAATCTGTTTAGTATAATATAGTGCAAGCATTATATTGTGTAGCGATAACTTAACTTATTGGTTAAATATGTTGGCAATTTTTTCTTTTTCAAGTAAATTTTCCTTTTTAAGCAAGTAACAACTAATTCAACATGGTTCATTCATGATTAAACTCTCTCCTATTGATAAATATAAGCAAGATTTAAAAAAAGATGATTTTCTTTTTGATGCGGCTCAAGAAAATGCGGTAAAGCATTTACAAAGATTGTATGAAGATTTACAAACCAAACCGGTAGAAATATCTAGCTTTAAAAAAGTTTTAAATAGTTGGAAAAAAGTATATAAAAAACAGGATGATAAACCTATAAAAGGTTTATATTTTTGGGGGGGAGTAGGCCGAGGAAAAACCTATTTAGTTGATACTTTTTATGATTGCTTACCCTTTGAAAACAAGATGCGTGTACATTTTCATCGCTTTATGCATCGTGTTCATCAAGAGCTTAAAGCGTTAACTGGACAATCAGATCCGTTAAAAATTATCGCGAAAAAGTTTGCTAAAGAAACACGTATAATTTGTTTTGATGAGTTTTTTGTCTCTGATATTACAGACGCTATGATTCTAGGCTCTTTATTTGAAGAGCTCTTCGCTCATAATGTTATTTTAGTTGCAACTTCAAATATTGTTCCTGATGAGCTTTATCGCAATGGTTTACAGCGTGAACGTTTTTTACCTGCTATTAAGTTGATTAATGAAAATACTGAGATTGTAAACGTTGATAGCGGTGTTGATTATAGATTGCGTACTTTAGAGCAGGCTGAAATTTACCATTACCCACTCGACCAAAAAGCTACTGATAACTTACATTATTATTTTAAACAGCTTTCATCTGACGCGATCAAGTCTGGGGTAGATATTGAAATAAATAATCGACAACTTCCTACAGTACTTGTCTCTGATGGTATTGTGTATTTTGATTTTTCTGTCTTATGTGAAAGTGCTCGTAGTCAAGGTGATTACATGAAAATTAGCCAAGAATATCATACGGTATTAATGGCTAATGTTAAGCAAATGGGACGAGAAAGTGATGACAGTACTCGACGCTTCATTGCTTTAGTTGATGAGTTTTATGAACGAAATGTCAAACTAATTATGTCTGCAGAAATGCCTTTAGAAGAGCTATATAGCGGCGGTAATTTAGCGTTTGAATTTAAACGCTGTTTGAGCCGCTTGCAGGAAATGCAGTCACATGATTATTTAGCGAGTGAACATTTACCTTAGAATGTTACCTTTATTATTGCCAATATTCATTGCCGAAGAAATCATTAATCTCTTTCTTCGGGTATTGAAATTAGCTATTTACCGTTCGTTTTTTAATACAAAAGAGTATATAGCTTACGACGGTATTTAGTGGCAATAATATCACCATCAGGTAATGACTTTAATACATCTAAAAATAACTCTTTGCTTTTATCTTTAGTTGTTGCTTCACCAGCTTGAACTAAACGAAATAATATTTTTAGAGCGTCTTCATGTCGATTTACTTGGCTATATTGACTCGCAAGTTGATGTTGGATGCTAATGTCATTTGGGTTATCGGCTAATTCTTTTTCTAACACTTGAATTTCTGGTGAATTTGCAGCTTGGTTTGCTAGTTCTAGTTTGGCTAATAAGGCTTGATAATAGCTATCTTGATCAACCATTTTTATGCTATCTAATAATGTTTGAGCTGCTTCTATTTTTCCTGTTTGTATATGGATATCGATTAGTGTCAATTTTATATCAGCGCGCTGTTCATCAAGTTGGTAGGCTTGGGTAATTAAATTTTGTGCCTCAGTGATATTATTTTCGGTTAACGCTAATTTTGCTTGGGCGAGTAGTGTGTCTTCTTGTTTTGGTAAATGCTTATCTAAAAACGTTGCAATGGTTTCGTCCGTTTGTGGTCCTGAAACCCCATCAATAGGTTGCCCATCTTGCACTAGTACAGCGGTAGGTAAACCTTGAATACCGAATTGTTGCGCTATTTGTTGCTGTGTTTCACAGTCGACTGTCGCCATGAGTATTTGTTCTGCATAGGGCGCTGTTTTCACGGTTAATTTGTCTTTTAATTCGACACTTTCAGGTATTTGTTGCGCCCAAAAAGCCACTAATACTAATTTGCTTTTTGATTCTTCTAAAACGATTTGTTGAAAATTTTCTAAAGTAATTGCAATCATATTTGAATTCGCTATTTGTTCTGTTTAAATTATTTATTTTGAAAAATGATATTAAAGAGTGCGCTTTTCTAAGCTAATAAAAACCATAATAAGCCAAATCCTAGAATTAAACGATAAATGACAAAAGGCATCATACCAAGTTTGTTTAATAAAATAAGGAAGTAATGAATGCAAGCATAAGCGCTAATAAAAGCGAGAAAACTGCCAAGGGCTATTGCTTGCCAGTCAACAGCTTCTGTTGATAATACCAATTTCAGTGTTAGGTAACTACCAGCCATAGCAATGGCAGGGATTGATAATAAAAATGAAAAACGGGCTGCATTATCTCTAGATAAACCAAGCATTAATCCTATTGTCATCGTGATACCTGAACGTGAAGTACCGGGAATAAGTGCTATTGCTTGTGCTACACCAATTAACATTGCGCCTTTAATACCTAATTTTTCCAGTGGCTTATGAACCTTTCTATTACCGGCTTTTACATCGGCAAACCCTAACAAAAAGCCAAATAATATTGTGGTTAGTGCAATAATAAGTGCTGAGCGTAAATGCTCCTCTATTAAATCTTTTCCTAATAAGCCAAATAAGCCAGCGGGTATCGTGGCAAAGATAATCCACCAGGCAAGTTTCCCTTCAAATTTAATATGGCTGTCCGTATCATTTTTAGCTGGACCAATATTAAATGTACTTAACCAGGCAACAGACATTGTTCCTAATTCTTTGCGAAAATAGAGCATGACTGCTAATAAAGTACCTACGTGTACAGCAACATCAAATGCTAGCCCTTGATCTTGCCAGCCCAAAATTTGAGAGGGTAATATTAAATGAGCAGAGCTAGAAATGGGTAAAAACTCTGTTAAGCCTTGAAGTAAAGCTAAAATAATAATTTCTAAAGTAGTCATAATATTTTATGTGCCCTTGTTCTTGTGGTGATTACCAACAATTTTTAACGATTTTTAGGTGTTGGCTAGTTTTATTATAATTTTGCCAAAGAGTTTGATAGCTTAGTTTTAATAAAGGGTGAATAAGCGTTGGCGCTATTTCACTTAATGGCCAAAGTACAAACGCATTTTTATCAATTTCTTCTCTAGGCAATTGTGCTGGGGTATCAATGATTAAGTCGTCGTAGAGTAATAAGTCAAGATCTAAGGTGCGAGGGCTAAATTTTTTCGCGTCATGTGTTCGGCCATAATCAATTTCAATATTACGTAACTTACTTGCCACTTGCTCGACACTATCGTGAGTTTTTATACCTATAACCATATTGTAAAATGCGTTACCACTGAAACCGATAGCTTCACTTTCAAATAAAGATGATAAGGACAGTTGTGCAAAAGGAATATTAAAAGTAATAGCAAGTGCTTCAAGACCATGTTTAACATGGTATTCACGCTCAATATTACTACCTAAAGAAATATAAATATCAGCCATTATTTTGTAGTTTCATTATGAAGTTTAGTTTGTTCAAGCGTACCACGTTCAATTTCTACACCCACAGTGATAGCATTATGTACTGCTCCGGGTTTGCCAATAGCGAGTCGTAACCAAGGGATGTGAAACTGTGACATTAAATAACTTGCCATACGTTCAGCCAATGTTTCTAATAAATCAACAGGGTTGTCATTAGCAAATGCTTCTATCGCTGTGGATATTTCTGCATAATCTAACGTTTTTTCAAGTTCATCATTTATAGCTGCTTTTGCAGTATCCCAAGCCATGTCTACATCAATAACTAAGGTTTGTTTGATTTCTTTTTCCCATTGAAAAAAGCCAATGGTGGTTTGAATAGCTAGCCCTTTGATAAAAACCTTGTCCATTTGTTACCTATTGAATCATTTTTACAAAATAAAAAGCGAGTTTACCTGTGCAAGTGTAGAAAAACTAGCAGATAACAAGATAGAATAAAGAAAATTGTTATATTTGTGATAATTCTTATTATTATGTTGCTATTAACCTTTGCTATGATCATTGCTGCTTATTTATTAGGCTCTATTTCAAGTGCTATTTTAGTGTGTAGAGTGCTTGGCTTACCTGATCCTAGAACAACAGGGTCAAATAACCCTGGTGCAACAAACGTTTTAAGAATAAGTAATAAACTGACAGCTGCTACTGTATTGTTTTTAGATATATTAAAAGGCACTTTACCAGTATGGAGTGCTTATTTCTTGCAAGTTGAGCCTTTAGATTTGGGGATTATTGGTGTCGCAGCCTGTCTAGGGCATATGTATCCAATATTTTTTAATTTTCGAGGTGGTAAAGCAGTGGCTACCGCCTTAGGAACTTTATTACCTATTGGCTTAGGTTTAGGATTTTTACTGATTATTACTTGGCTTACAGTGGCAAAATTAACTAAATATTCAAGTTTAGCGGCTATTGTTACTGTTTCTTTGGCGCCGTTGTATATTTTTATATTAAAGCCGCTTTATGTTTATCCGGCTTTAATGTTGAGTGCGTTAATTATATTACGCCATAAAGACAATATTGTTCGTTTACTTAAAGGAACAGAAAGTAAAATCTCTACAAAAATAAATTAGTCGATTTAATTTACTATCATCATTGTATTGCTTTAAACTGCAGGTAAGCTATCTAATGACCAACGTGGACTGGCTTTAAAAGTTAGATCTGCGTGTGTGCCTGCTTTTAATCTTTGTAAGCCTGCATAAGCAATCATAGCGCCATTATCAGTACAAAATTCAGGTCTAGGATAAAATACACTACCACCAAGTTTTTTAGTGGTAATGGCTAATTTTTCTCGTAGTGCTGTATTCGCACTAACACCACCAGCAATGACTAAGCGATTTAAATTCTCTTGTTGTAAAGCACGTTTACACTTTATGGCTAAGGTATCAACGACAGCTTGTTGAAAAGCATTAGCAATATCTGCATGGGTTTGTTTAAGTATATCATCCGAGAAGCTTTTGCCATCTGCAGAGAAACACTCTTTTCTAACTAACGTACCAGCTGCTGTTTTTAAACCGCTAAAACTAAAATCTAAACCTGGTCTGTCTGTCATAGGGCGAGGTAATTTGAATCTACCAGCAACACCTGATTCGGCCATTTTTGATAACGCAGGGCCGCCTGGGTAGTCTAGCCCTAACAATTTCGCTGTTTTATCAAAAGCTTCTCCAGCTGCGTCATCAACAGATTCACCTAGTAATTTATATTGACCAATACCGTCGACACGAACAAGCATGGTGTGGCCACCTGATACAAGTAGTGCAACAAATGGGAATTCAGGTACATCATCTTCTAGCATAGGAGCTAATAAATGCCCCTCCATATGATGGACCGGTACTGCTGGTAAGTTCCAACCGTAAGCTAAGCTTCGACCAATTGAACAACCAACTAATAGTGCGCCAACAAGTCCAGGACCTGCAGTGTATGCAACGCCATCTAAATCTTTGGGGGTTAAATTAGCTTCTTTTAATACCGCTTGAATTAAAGGGATTGTTTTGCGAACATGATCACGAGAAGCTAGTTCAGGTACAACGCCGCCATAATCAGCATGTACAGCAATTTGACTATAAAGCTGGTGGGCTAAGATCCCTTCAGGACGATTGCCTTGCCCATCATCGTAAATAGCAATACCTGTTTCGTCGCAAGAAGTTTCAATACCTAAAATTCGCATAAAATTATTTTTGATTCACTTAAAAGAGACGATTTTACCTGTCCTAGTGATATTTCGCTACTATATTTGATACAGGAGCGAGATTAATCTTTACATCACTTAGCACTTAGCAGTAGAATACGTCACCCATTTTTGATAGAGCGGGTGTAAACAAGATTGAGTTTATTTTTTAAATAGAAAGAATTTACTAAGAGATCGAAGTTAAACACCGATTTATATAGATATAATACTAAGGTAAAAAAGTACATGCCAGTAATTAAAGTAAGAGAAAACGAACCATTTGACGTAGCATTACGTCGTTTTAAACGTTCATGTGAAAAAGCAGGAATCCTTTCTGAAGTTCGTCGTCGCGAATGTTACGAAAAGCCAACTTGGGAACGTAAGCGTAAAAAAGCAGCTGCTGTAAAACGTGCAGCGAAAAAAGTTTCTCGTGAGAACGCACGCCACGTTCGCATGTACTAAAAGCATTCTATTTAGAATGTCCTTAGTAACCTTTGGAGTATAATTAGATGTTACTTCTAACTCAGCTCCAAGATGAAATGAAAAATGCCATGCGTGCCCAAGACAAATTACGTCTAGGTGTTATTCGTATGGCTATATCTGCAGTGAAACAAGCAAAAATTGATCATAACACCGAAGCAACTGATGAGAATGTTATTGCCGTATTAACCAAAATGGTTAAGCAGCGTAAAGAATCAATCAAAATGTTTACTGATGGTGGTCGTGATGAATTAGCTGTGAAAGAAGCTGAAGAAGTAAGTGCTTTAGAGTTCTTTCTTCCTCAACCTTTAACTAATGCAGAAATTAACGACTTAATTAATCAAGCTATTACAGATACTGGTGCAGCCTCAATGGCTGACATGGGTAAGGTAATGGCAACATTAAAACCCTTGATGCAAGGTAGAGCCGATATGGGCGTAGTAAGTGGCCAAATAAAAGCCGCTTTAAATTAGCGTACTATCTGGAAATTAAGCAGCAAGAGTTAATAGTTTATAAGAAGCCGTAATAACTTTAGTTATTACGGCTTTTTTATTAAGTTTATTTTTTCAGGCTCTCGCCAATGTTCAGTTTTTAAAATTCCACGTTCAATCATTCCACCAAGTCCTTGCATACCACCAGTATGTAATAAGATAATTCGCTCTCCTTTAGCAAAATACCCTTGCTCAAGTAAATCAATAAACGCTAAAAGCATCTTTCCCGAATAAACAGGTTCAAAATCAACACTGGTGATACGGTTAAATTCAAGTATACGGTTGGCATCTAATTGGCTAAACTTTGCATAACCACCACGATGAAAGTTAGTGAGTAATTGCCAGTTATCATGCAATTTTACTGGCCCTGGTAATAATTTGTTTATAGTATTTGTTAAGTAATCGGCTTCTTTTAATACAGCGATTCCTAATAGTTTATGCAAATTCACATTTGAGTTGAGGTCTCCAGTGATAAGACCCGCTAAAGTGCCACCACTACCTACTGGCGTGATTAATGTGTCGTAATCAGTTTGTTTATTTAATTCTGTGATTATTTCTGCAACACCTTTAATTGCTAGTGTGTTACTGCCACCCTCGGGCACTATAAAGTAATTAGGATACTGTCGCTGTAATTCGGTTAAATAATCAATGTCGTGTCTGCGACGATAAGTTTTACGATCAATAAAATGTAGCTCCATTCCCCAGTATTTAGCCCATGTTAACGTGTAATTATTGGCATATTGTTGTTCACCACGGATGAAGCCTACACAAGGTATACCTTTTTGGAAACAAGCAAATGCTAAAGCATGTATGTGGTTTGAATAACTGCCTCCAAAGCTAAGTACACCATTAATATCTTTACTCCGTAACACATGTTCTAAATTGTATTTAAGTTTTCGCCACTTGTTACCCGAAATAGTTGGGTGAATATTATCATCACGCTTTACTTGAACTACTACGTTATGTTTTGTAAATAGTGGATGATGTAGAGGTTGCAATTCGGATAAAATGGTCATGGTAGATAAGTAATATCATTGTAATTATTGATGGTTTGGGTAAAATATAATCAATTGATGAAAATATAATGCATAAGTGTTAAGCTATAAAGTAAGTATACATTGAATTTAAAAATGATAGTTAGGGAATATTTTCTGTCATGTTTTTTAACAGTCAGGATAATAATAAATATTGTTTATGCTGTTTGTTATTGATATATAAGAATATTTAATTTTTGGCATACAGATTGCCTTATCTGTTGTTAAGAGATCTATACCGTTTTATATGATTTAATTACTGACCCTCTGTAGGGTTTAAGGAAAGTAGTATGAGTTCTAAAATTATAAATGTTGTTTTGGTTTGTTTATTTACTCTTTGTGTTGCAGGAAAAGCGAATGCAGGGTTAATTGTAGGTGATTTATATGCTGATGATGCAGGAGTGCAATGGGAGTATGTAGGCTCATACGACTTAGTTCCTTCAGAAATTGAATATAAACTACCTACAGATGTGGAAATCGTAAACGGTGCTAATACTGAGATTGCTAACTTTAATGGTATTGAGGCTGCAACACATACTTTTGGTGCTCTTACTGGTGATCAAAAATATGCTATAAGTACTAATGATATTGCGATCTATGACTTATTTGATTTTTTAGATATTTCCGAATATACCGTTAACCATGAGGCTTGGTATGATATTTATGGAGGTACAGTCAATGGAGTTAACGTTGGAGTAGTATCAAAAGATGAGTCTTATGTTGAGCCTAATGATTTCTATAATGTTGATGGTGCATTCTCAGCTTATATTGGTGATCGTGCAATTGCAGGGGCTAATATAAACTATGTTTTTAAATCTGTGACTACATCGGTTCCAGAACCATCAACACTTGCTATTTTTGCATTAGCGTTAGCGGGATTAACAGCTCGTCGCTTTAAAAATAAATAGTAATTTTTGTTATTAATTGGCGATGTCGCTCGGCATCGCTATTTGTTTATTTGTTATATATTGTTCATTGTTAAACTAGTAAAAGCACCTCATATTGCCTACTTCTGAACGCATAATCTTAAAAGCCAAATGTAGATCAAAGTTATAGCAAATAACCTTAATTATTCTTAATTACGCCATTGACTTTATGGAGTAATTAACCGATAAAAGATAGCTAGTACAGACTTTATTTAAATAATATTAGTTAAGCTTAATTTATAGTATTTTATTGCTAATCATTCATTAAGTTTTGTTAAATGCTTTTTAAGATATGGTAAACCAAATTAATAGGAAGGTTGTCTATGGAAAATTATACTAACCCAGCAAATGCCGAAGTAACCGATGTTATTGGTGAAGTAAGTATTGATTTGGCTGAAAATACTATATTACAAGTTGGCGATATTATTCAATCAGGCACGACAGTTAACTTAGCAAATGGCAGTGAACTTATATTAACTTTTGCTGATGGTAGTCAACAGAGAGTTTCTAATTCTGAAGGAGAATTAGTCAAGGAAGAGATTGTTGATACCGTTACTACAGAGAGTGAGCTTAACGCTGTCGAAATTACAGATATAGATAACCTGCAGAATGAGATAGAGGCAATTCAAGAGTTAATTGCCTCTGGAGATGACGTTGATCTTCCTGAGACGGCTGCAGGTGAAGTTGCTAACGAGGGAACCGATTTTATAACTTTGAATCGAACGGGTGATGAAACTTTAGCACAAGCGGGTTACGATACTGCAGAACAAGATAACGCGGCTCCTTTACCTGCAAATTTTGAAGCAGATACTATTAATGAACAAGTTCCGGTTGTTGACCCCGAACCACCAGTAGCTGAACCAGAGCCAGAACCAGAGCCACCAGTAGCTGAGCCAGAACCACCAGTAGCCGAACCTGAGCCAGAGCCTGAACCAGAACCAGAACCAGAGCCTGAACCAGAACCAGAGCCTGAACCAGAGCCGCCAGTAGCCGAACCTGAACCACCAGTATCTGATTTAACTGATGATAATGAGCAAGTCGAGATAGCGGAAGATGAAGTTGCTTCAGGTAGTGTACTAACCAATGCCTCAAGC
>NZ_JAUOPW010000032.1:0-41966 GCF_030547795.1 Colwellia sp. 5_MG-2023
TTTATGCGCTCGCTTAATGAGCCCATTGCTCGAAAAGCAAATCAAGAAGATAAATGTACAGGTCATTTTTGGGAAGGGCGTTTTAAATCACAAGCACTCTTAGATGAAGGTGCAATAGTGTCGTGCATGGCGTATGTTGATTTAAATCCTGTTCGCGCTGGTATTGCACCAACACCAGAGCAATCGAATTTCACCAGTATTCAACTACGCATAAAAGCGGCGATAAAAGGTCAACAGCCAACCGCGTTATTATCATTTGCAGGTAATGAGCACGAAGACCAAACAACCGGCATTCGTTTTAGTTTACAAGATTACTTAACCCTTGTTGATGAAACAGGACGTATTTTGCGTGATGATAAAGGTGGTGCCATTAACAGCAAAACCGCAAGCATTTTAACAAGACTGCATATCAGTAATGAAAGCTGGTTAAAACTAACCACTAATTTTGAAGGTATCTTTACAGGTGCAGTAGGTACCGTTGAGCACTTATGTGAATTTAGCGAACATGTTGGTTTGCAACGTACACATGGCATAGGCAATGCAAGAGCCTGTTTGAATAGCGCATAACTCACACACTAAAAGCATTAGTTATTAAATTTGATGTTATTTCAAAATAACGGTTTTAACTCGGCTTAAATTCAACCATTTCAGCAACATTCATAATATGTCAGCAGATAATCTTAATTCCCTCGACTTAATAGATATTTAAGTAACCGAAAAAAAGCTAAAGAGGCTGTCTATTATTGCTTGCTGTTATTATGGATGGCCTAATTATGTGATATGTCAGCAGATAATCTTAATTCCCTCGACTTAATAAATATTTAAGTAACCGAAAAAAAGCTAAAGAGGCTGTCTATTATTGCCTGCTGTTATTATGGGTGGCCTAATTATGTTGCCTAATTATGTTTCACGCTATTTACATAATAAAGCAGGCTCCGGGCTTGTCCAACACCCGAATAAGGTGTCGGCTTTGCGACACCTATTCTTATTTGTTAGGCATGATTTTTATCAGGTTGGATGTCTATTCCTTTGATTAATAACCAAAGGCCAAACGTTATTTCAAAAACAGCTCCCGGCATCATGAAGTAACTCAATATTTGAGGTGGATTAAGTAGAACAATATTTGAAAAACCATACACCACCATCGAAATATAAGTGAATGTCCCCCAAAGAACCAACCACTTAGGTACGTAATTGGAGACGTAGAACAAATACATGAAAATCGTGGCACCAATACCCATAATAATTAAAAGAACATCCCACATCGAGCCACTTATTTTCACAAATATGCTAGCTAATGTATGCAACTGCTCATCTTGAAATACAGTTGAAAATTCTGGATTCTTTAAAACTGCTATCACTGCTAATGTAATGATTGTTGCGACAAAGCCGAGAAGCCCTTCTCCAAACCTGAAAAGTAGTGCCACGAGAGCAAAATTTTTGTTTATCGTTTTAGTAACTAAGTACTGTGCCCATGAAGCCCAAATAACAGCTATAAACATAATAATATCTATAGTTTGAGCAAGTCTGAACTTTATCTCAACCTCATCAAAGGCCCCAAAGTTGTATATACCTTGCTTAAATAGTAGTGAATTAAACATCCCTAAAATTATATAAATCAAGTACGCAGCACCTAAATGCTTAACATACAACTTAAATGATGAACCGTTATTCCCCATTGATAATTATCCTGTGATTGCTGAGTGTTTAAATGCCTAACGCTTGCAGCAGCGGAGAGCGAAGCGAATCCGCTGACTGCATTTGTTAGTGTTTAATTCTCCCCAACAAGTCGATGACTTCCTGAACGACCATATCTGGCTCATCTTTCTGTGGGAAATGGTAACTCTTGTTTGTTAATACAGCCTTTCCTTGTGGAAATGCGTTTGCCCATTCAGAGTGTAATTCTCCCCACATTTCCCGGGCTTCATCTGTGAAAAAGAGTAATGGAGGATTTTCATATTTTTTTATTGATGCAATGACTGTTACAGGAATATCCTGTATCTCTGGATAACCGGGCAGTGGTCGTTTAGCCCAGAAATCTAGGTATTGGTTAGACATTCCGTTTTTCATATCGTCCAGTTTCACTTGAGCAATTTCTTTTTCTGCTTTAGTAAGATCAATTCTTCTCATAATATCAACATCATGTTCTGAAGCTGGCTCAACTAGCATTAACCCGGAAACCCATTCAGGATAGGTAGCAGCAAAGCGTCTAGCGATGTAAGCGCCATATGAATGGGCCACATAAACTACTGGTTTTTTAATGTGAAGAGCTTCAAGAACTAAACGAGCCTCTTCAGCATACTCCTCAGAGCTATAATTCTTCACAACGAGCTCTGAGCCACCATTACCAATTCTTGAGTAACGAATAACTTTAGCGTCTTGAGCTAGGTTATCGAAAATAGGATCCCAATCAGACAACCCAGCAGAGCCACCAGCTTCTAAGAAAACAACATGCTTTCCATTACCTTTAATTTCATATTCAACATCAAAGCCTTTTACTTTAACGAAACTAATTTCAGCCGAAGCACTAAAAGCAATTATAGAGATTAAAAACAACAATCCGAATTTCACGTATTTTCCTTAAACACTAACGAGTTTGTAGAATAACTCGTTTATTATAAATTTCCCCATAAAATAGGGGTACTAAATACATTACCTGTATCGCGTTAACACTCTACAGCCTGCTACAGGAGCTAAAAAAACTCGTCGTTTTGACTGAGTTAGTTATTCTACAGCCTCAACGCCCGCATAAACTGCGGAGTGAACTTGGCGGCTTTTTTGCGTCCCTTTGCAAAAAAGACGACAGGTTTACGGAGTCAGATTTAATGCGTTTGTTAGGCAAATTTAAATCCCCTTGCTAGACTAGATTTAAGCTCATTCACGTAGTCATCATTTAGCGATGCTGGAATTAATCTAGATAACTCATTACCTGCTTCGGTAAATTTTAGTGTTAACATGCCTATTTTTGTTCTTTTGCAAATAGCAGTTATAGTCGTATCGTTATTATAAACTGTGACTTTTTTTCCATAAGATGTGCTACCACTTATTAATGACTCATTGTGAATCAAGCCTATCGCCTGCAATGCAAATAGATCAGGGAGGCTTAGATAGTTATTCAATTCAAATTCATGTCTAAATGTCGGGAGCAGCATTAGCATAGAGAAACTTGTGTACCCATTTATAAGCACTTTTTGGCTAGATCGTTCTAAAGTTGATGCTATAGAACATGCGCGTTGAAATGCATCAGCTTCTTGTTGGGTCATATTCTTCAGAATGTCTAATGATTTTAAAGAAAAACTACCCGGCGTACTTACTTCCCCTGCTAGGACTTTACCCCACAACCTCTGCATTTTTTCAGTAGAAGCATTTTCTGCGTAGTTAGTTAATTTATTTATCCAGTCGTCATCAACTTTTTCTTTAGAAACATTTTCCTCTACATTATTTAATCCATGTTCAATGACTTTTTCTAAATTTATTTGTTTCCGGTATTCCTTATATTCTTTTTTTGCAGCAATCCTGTCTTGTATTGTGTGCTTAGACTCACTTATTTTTTCGAAAGCTTCTATCTTTGCTTTAGTTATTAGTGTTATTTCATTTGCTTTTGAATCTAACTTTGCCATGGCAATTGCACTTTCTTTATAAGCCAAGGCATCTCCTTGCCGCCGTATTCTATTAGGCTCATACAAAACACCAATCGCGTTACTGACAGCATCGATAAGTTTTTCAACACCTTTCCCTAGCCCTGCAATGTCACCCATACTTCCATTTCTCCTTTTATTTGCCTAACGCCGCATTAAGCGGACTAAAATTGTTGGTTATAATGTGTAGCGAAGCGAAACCTAACCAACTGTTTTAGTTCCGTTTAAATGCCTTGGTACGCCCAGCATGGGCATGAACTAATGAGGTGAAAGTCCTCTGTAGGAAGATCACCGTTTAATGAGTTTTATTAAACGCTAACTACTAGCGAATGGCAAGGGCTTTTCTGTGAAGAATGGTCTGAAGGAAGCCGCTAGCAAATTTGTGAGCTGATGAACAAGAACATCATATGAGGCGTAGACTAGAGGTGAGTTAGCCAAGCATAACGAAACCATGTGATCTAATGGTTACCGTAAATGATGCAGCAGTGCAAAGAAAGTGCATGTTCTTATCTGGGGAGATCTGCTTAACTAGCATTCAACCTTAAACCATTCAGGCTATGGTACAAATAAGTCTTGGCTTTTAAGTGTGAGCAACTTAAAAGAACGAAATTGCTCAATATGAACGCGCGATAATAGGTAACTATTCTCGTGATTAAGCAGAAGTCAGCAGACGGCATAGTAGCCAAATGCCCATCGTAATGGTTGGGACATGGTGAAGGCCTGAACATTAACTTAAGGAGGAACATTTATGCATTTGAATACATCAAGATTACCGTCAGGTAATGATGTTATTGAGCATGGCATATCAACCCCAGCCTTACATGAAAATCTCATCGAAAAACTGTTGAGCCCTGCTAATTTGGATAGTGCTTGGAAACGAGTCAAAGCCAACAAAGGTAGTGCAGGTATTGATGGGATGACGATAGATGATTTCCCCGCCTTTGCTAACGCAAACTGGGAACACATCAAAACACAAATAACTCAAGGAACATACCGACCTAGCCCCGTGCTACGGGTCAACATTCCCAAGCCTGATGGTGGCATGCGAAAACTGGGTATTCCTAATGTACTCGATAGGTTTATCCAACAAGCAATCCACCAAGTACTCAATCCACTATTCGACCCACATTTTTCACCTTACAGCTATGGTTTTCGCCCAAACTGCAATGCAGCACAAGCGGTAGCACATTTGCAAACAGGTATTAAATCGGGTCGTAAAATAGCTATTGATATTGACTTATCTAAATTCTTTGACCGAGTTAATCATGATTTACTCATGCATAAACTCGGTTTAAAAATAAAAGATAAAGTATTGATGAAACTGATTGGGCGGTACTTACCCGCAAGGATTGTTGAACACGGTAAACGAGTAAAACCAACCCAAGGCGTACCACAAGGAGGGCCATTGTCACCGTTACTCTCTAATATCATGCTTGATGAGCTTGATAAAACGTTAGAAAAACGAGGACATCACTTCGCCCGTTATGCGGACGACTTCACCATTTTGGTGAAAAGTAAACGAGCAGGCGAACGCGTTTTAACGAGTATTAGCGTGTTTATAAAGCAAATCCTTAAACTCATCGTTAACGAGAAGAAAAGTCGTGTAGGCGCGGTAAAAGAAACCAAGTTTTTAGGTTTTGGTTTCAAATACGGGCGCATCAAAATACATGATAATTCATTGCAGCGTTTTAAATACCGTGTGCGAGAGTTAACTAACAGAAATTGGGGAATTGCCATGAGCAGGCAAATTAGTAGCCTTAATCGATACCTGCGAGGATGGGGGAACTACTTCCTCATCGCCAACGGCTATCAGTTATGTGTCGATTTAGATCAATGGATCCGCCGAAGAATACGGATGTGTTATTGGCGGCAATGGCGAAAGCCTAGATCCAAAGTGAAAAATCTATTAAAACGAGGTGTTCCATTAGCGCTAGCGGTGAGCTGTGGGTCGACAAGAAAAGGGGTATGGCGAAGTGCGAAAACGAAAGGGATAAATCAGGCATTGAGCAACGAGTATTTAGCCAATGCAGGTTTATTGTCACTTAGGAATATTTGGGTCAAAATCCATCATGGTTAATGAACCGCCCTGTGCGGAGCCGCATGCAGGGTGGTGTGGGGGCTGGAGGGTAGAAACCTCCGGCTACCCGATTTAGGTATACTTTAACTGCACTATTTTTTTTAGGCGCCTTTTAATCAATCTTTGTTCACAATAAAGTCCAATAAAATCGCCAACACCAAAAGAAACAATAACTAGCAACCAATATAAAGGACTGGTAAATGATTGAATACCAGAGATATAAAGATATAGGTTAAACGGGAGAATAAAGAGCAAACCTCCTAAGACTTTAATAAACTCTCTAAGAAGTTCAGTATCAGATTTCGCTTCATCAACATATGAGATAATAATTTCATTTGGGGTATCTTTCAGTTTAGGAAATACCTTTTGTAACCAATTTAAATAATTCAATTATGCACCCTTGTTTGCTTGTATACCTAACGCTAAGCTAAGCGGAATAATACAGTTAGGCTAAACTGCGCGAAGCGCGAGCCAACTGTAATTTTTCCGTTTAAGCGCCATGTTATGTGAATTATTTACCGTACCTGCGAATTACTGATACTTTACCATTTTCTAACTCAAGAACATCTAGTACCACTTTGCTATAGCTAAACTCTGAGCCGTCTGAACGTAAGCCTGTAGCGGAGAAAGTATGTTTAAGTGCTATGGAATTATAACCAACAATATACTCAAGAATTTTTGCTTTATAATCGGTATGAACGCCTAGATATCGAGACATACCTTCACGCATTAATTTTTTACCATCAGGCTCTCTTGAGTCATCTGGCGCGTTAGGAAAATGTTGATTACCAACATCATCAGTTAAGAATGACAAGTAAATCTCTAAGTCTTCTTTAGATGCTCCTGGTTGTTGTGTATTAGTCATTGCTTGATGGTATTGCTTAACAAAATTCTCATAATCAAATTTATCATCACTCGCAAAAGCAATGGTTGAGATTAGAGAGATTGAAATAGCTAGAATTGAAATATATTTGTTCATTGGTACTCCTTACCGTGAGATTCACATAACGCTTTGCTAAGGGGCAATTAGCAGGTGGCTATACTTGCGCGAAGCGCCAACTGTTAATTGTCCCAGTGAGTTTACGAACGAACTTGAGCAACTTGTTATATTCCGCTCTAGCCACTACACCTTTTATTATTTTTAGCCTGATTACATATTTCATTTAGAATACTTTCACCAGCCTCTTTATACCCATTACTAGATAAATAATCAGATATTTCAAATAGTGAGTCTATACCTTCTGATGATTGATTAATTGTGAAAGCTATATGTTTATAAAGTTCTTCAGTCGCATTTTCAGAAATTGCATAATGAGCGGTTAGCTTTTGTAAGGTTTCTGTAGGGACAAGTACTTTAAATCCATACTTTTTAGATAAATCAGTATAGTGTTCTTTTAAGCCATCTAACCCTGAAATTTTTACTTCGTAAGTTGGTTCCCAGCCAGCGAATGTTGATTGTAAAGCATACTGCATCGAAGGGTGTTTAGTCGTTCTGTGAGATTGGTTTGGGAAGTTTTGGAATTCAAAAGAACCTTTGGGTAGATTACTTAGCTTCTTAGTTAATTCTGTAAAAGGGTTTTGCATATGTTCACCTTCATTTGCGATGGTGATCGTAAGAGGTGCTTTTGTTTTTAAAACTTCAGAATTTGATTTAGATACTTTGTCTACGATGTAGCCATCATCAAGAGAGGAGCTAAAAGCAAAGTATTTCGAAAAAACGGGGTTGTCACTTAACCAATAATCCAATACGAAGCGCCCTGAATTGGAGTGTCCAGACAAAATGCTATAAGCCGCAACTCGATAATTTTCATTAACATATGGAACGACTTCTTTTGCTAGGAAGTTAGCAAAAGGTGTTGTTTTTCCATTTTCAGGACTAAGTTCTTTTCCTCTACTTTCGATACCGACAACTATAAAGTTTGGAACTTGGTCTTCTAAAAGATCAAGAGTCGATAAAGTTGAAAGCATATCCCATTGCCCGTGAAGTACGTATAAGACAGGATATGAATTATCTTCATTGTGATATTTCTTTGGAAGTTTAATTAATAAGTTTCTTTCTTCACCAAGTGAATTGGACTGTAACTTAATTTCCTCAGCTAACATTAAACCTGATGCAAGTGAAAACTTTGAACAAAGTAAAACAATACTAAAAAACAATACTCTCATTTATAACTCTCCATATTGATGAAACTCTGGAATATAACGCCTCACTAAGAGGCGAGTAATTGTTGGCTAAAATGTGAAGCGTAGCGGAACCGAGCCAACTGTTACGAGCCCTGCTTTAGTGACTTGTTATGGCAACAAACGCTTAATGTAGGCATATAGGTCAACACTTTTGGTCAGTAACTTCCATTTTAATCTATCATCCTGATGAAGGCTTAGAGCTGAATATAAACCTGATGGGTTCTTAAGGTTTTCTTCTTTTATCAGCGATAAAGCATTACAAGAAAACTCTAACTGCTCTTTGATTGAACTATACGCAGTATCTTGACTTGAGTTATCAAGCTTTAATTCAATTTTCAGGAATTCACCTTTGATTTCAGTGAATAACAACAACATTGGGATATTTTTCGTATCTTCGATTTCAAACAGTTCTATTAACTTTTTATTCTCAGCTGGTTCTTTCCACATTTGAACCATCATTCCAATTGTACCCGGAGGGAAAGTTGGAAATTCATATTTTCCTTTTGCTGGCTTCACCGAGAATACACAAAATCGATCGCCTGTTAGCTCATTAAAGGAAAGCCAATAATCGTCATCTCTTAATACTTTTTTTATATTAGGGTGTTGATCAGTATAAAGTAAAACACCGAACAACTGGGCTACCCCCTCTTTGCCTTTATACTCTTCAATTAATGTGCGAAATGAATCCAAAGCAAACTCCTTGTTGCTATAACGCCTCATTAAGAGGCTAAAAATAGTTGGTTAAAATAAGCGAGGCACGAGCAAAAACCAACTGTTTTTTGTCCTGCTTTAATGACTTGTTATATCTCAAGTCCTAGTTTTTTGGCATTTCTTTGTGTTATGCAAAAGAATATATCAGGGTACTCTTTAAATTCTATTTTAAATTTAAATATCAAATTGCGCTTTTCAATAGAAAACGATAGATCTTGAATTGGCACAAGTAAATTTGGCGTAAAGAATTTAAAGAATGGATTTATAGATAAATGCATAAAACTATCGTTAACACCAATATTTAAAATCCCATTAAAATAATCATTTTTTGTAAAGTTTGCCGATATATTTTTAATTATTACATCATCAAAATCTTCTTTATTTTTATACTTCTCACTCAATTTTAACCATCCACTGGTTTTCGAAAAAGATGAGAAAATAAACAAGAAGAAGCAAATAAAAATAAGTAGGAAGATTAACTCGAAACTCAACGCTCACTCCTTGAGATATAACAGTATATTATCCATAATTCACGATAGTAACGGATTATGAAATAAAATAATAACAAAACAATAATAATTAAATTATTACTTGTCAAAGCTTTATAGTAAAATAGGTGGTTTTATTTTAAACATTAAGTTTGTAGAAACTAAGCACTGCGTCATACTCAGCTATTTTGTGCTGAGTATGACGCAGTCCTTAAAAAATTAAATAATAAAAATCAATAAATTAGAAGTTTACCTATGTAGAAAGTGAGCATATTCGTGCTCACTTTCTACACAAAAAATTGTGTTTTTGGGGAAAATACATTATAACTGTATATAAATACAGCTTGGTAAAGTGTTTTTTTATGATCATAAAATCTCCTTTTTTACAGCCTCTTCGAGATGTAATTCGAGTTAAACGCTATAGCTTACAAACAGAAAAAATTAACGGGGACGCCACTCAAAATAACTAAATTTCTATCCGTCATTTTTTCTCCATCTATTTTCGCAGCGCCTTATTTAATCATGCGGTAAGCATCTGACGTACTTCCCACTAAACCAGCTTCTTTTAATAAATTCTTGATGAGCCACTTCCGCTGCTGCTTGATCATGGAAACGTGCGATTAACTCTTTTGCTAAGTCAATTTTAACATCGCGTGGGTTTTTACCTTGTTCAATTTCAGTTTTATACCCTTCAATTTCTGTTAAAGGTTTAAAGCTTAATAATTCATAATAACGTCACATAAGCACATCGGAAATCGACATTATTTTGCTAAACATATCGGTAGGACTATCGGTAATATTACCTTAACAGCTAAAGCAAAGGCCGACGCAGCATCCTGTTTCGACCTTTATTTTAATGGATATTTACCAACTTACTCTTTTAATTCATGACTGACAGAGCTGTCTGATTGAATAGCAAGCCCCTCTAAAAGCATTTTAGCTGCTCGGTCTGCTGTATCCTGAAAAGGCTCTAATATGAGTTCAACATCGAGTAAGTTTAATTCTTCGGTATCTATACTGCTTTGTGAAACAGCAGCTAATTTACCCTTATACCCAGCTGATCGGGTTAATTGAATCACGGTTCTTCTAATATCTTCTGACGACAAGCCTGTATGTAAATGTGGGATTGTTGAAACAACCCAATTTGCATGATTTAATGGTAACTCGATGATAAATTCAGCATCGGTTGCGTCGCCATATTTACATTCTAAACCTAACAGTCGCCAATGTTTTATAGCAGCAGGGTTGAAGTCGATACCTAACACGCTAATACCTTGTTCTTTAAGTCGCATCGCAATGGCAGTGCCAAGGCGACCTAAACCAAAGATAATAACGGGGTAGTGAGCATCAGTATGATCATCCGTCATATTTTCGCGAGGAACGCTTGAACGTTCAAACATACCAATAACGGGCGCAAAAATAGAATAGAGTTGATGTGAGTAGGTGATCATATACGTTGATGCGGCAATGGTGATAATGCCAACTAATGTTACTAATCCCAGAATATCTTGTGGTACATGTCCTAAGCTAATACCCATCGCAATGAAAATTAATGAAAATTCACTAATTTGAGCTACGGTTAAACCAGCAAGGAAACCTGTTCTTTTACCATAGCCCATAAGCCCCATAATAATCATGACAATGAGTGGATTACCAATAAGTACAAACAGTGAGAAAAGCATTGCGCCTGGTAGATGCGCGCCTAATAAAGACAAGTCTAATGTTGCGCCTAAGGCGATAAAGAAAAACAGCAATAAAAAATCACGTAAGGGCGCAAGTCTGGCAGCGATACTTTCTCGATAAGGGGTTGAAGCTAAGGCAACACCTGCGAGTAATCCACCCACTTCCATACCTAAACCAACGATATCTCCTATGGCGGCAAAAAGGGCTGCTTGTGCAATGGCGTATATTACTAATAGCTCAGGCGCTTTAGCGAGCTTTTCAGTAAGAGGATTAGCTATGTAACGCACAAAAATAATAACAAAACCGAGTAATCCAACACCTGAAATAGCGACTTGCCAAACGGATGAATTATTTGAGTCGCCATGCCCAGAGCCAATGCCGATAGTTGCCAGTATAATCATAGCCACTACAACAACGAGATCTTGAACAATTAAAAAACCCAGTGCGATTTGACCATGTAATGATTCAATTTCTCGTTTATCAGAAAGTAACTTTACAATGATAATAGTTGAAGAAAAAGTAAGTGATACTGCAACATAAAGACTAGTGATATGGTCTAGGCCAATACCTAAGCCTATGTAATAACCAAATAAGGATGTGAAAGCAACTTGACCAAGACCCGTTAGAACAGAAACGCCACCAATAGACTTAATTAACTTTACATCTAATTTGATACCAACAAGAAATAACAGTACCGCGATGCCTAATTCAGAGAGTAGCTTGATTTGATCTTTGGAATGAACAATATCCAGTACGGAAGGTCCTGCTATTAACCCCACTGCAATGAAACTTACAATAAGGGGTTGCCTTAATAATAGTCCGATAAATCCCATGAGTGCAGCTAACACGAGCAGCGCTGCTATTTCAGTAAATGACGACTGTGAAATTAGTTCAATTAAATTCATTACATAATCCCTATCCTGTGAATATAGTATTAGATAATTTTACATTAATAGAGGGGGGAGTGAATATATTAATTATTGAATAACATAGTTTTTATAAGGTTATTTGATCTGGATACTTAATTATAATAATAACGATGAAGTTAGCGCGTTAATTTACGCTAAAGTGTTTGTTAGTTATTTAAGCTTTTTAGTAATCATTCGGTGTTTATTCTCTGAAATACATGGTGTTCAATTCCTGCTTGTGGTTAAATTTAGGGTATCAAGCTTTATACGGTAAACACTACATTGATCAATCTTTATCCCGCTAACAAAATGGAAAATTTGTTACTGCTGCTTAATAAAATTTCCCAACTATCTCCCCTAGGTGTATTCAGTCAAGAAGTGATTGTGGTGCAAAATCCAGGGATGCAGCATTGGTTAAACCTCGCTATTGCCGAAGAACGTGGTATTAGCATGAATATGGGTTACGCGTTACCAGCTCAGTATCTATGGAAGCTAATAAGAACGCTGGCTAGTGATGAAGATGTACCAGAACAGTCACCTTACTCAAGAGAAGTGTTAACTTGGCGTATTTATGCTTTATTAGCGACAAAAAGTGTAATTGATGACAGTGATTTTATCGCTGCAACTCGGTATTGGCATAAGTCATCAGCAACAGAAAATGCTTATTCAAATCAAGAGCAGCCGAACGCTAGCAAAGAAAATATTTTCAGCAGTCAGGAGAATTTAAAGCGCTATCAGTTAGCAGAGCAAATGGCTGATTTATATGAACAGTACTTAATATTTCGTCCTGAATGGTTAGACTCTTGGCAAAAGGGACAAGAAGTTGACTTACTGTCTAATGACAGTAGGTGGCAAGCTAAATTATGGCAACAACTTATTAAACAACTCGCTTATAACCCAGTAGAGTTATTAAATAATGCTATTGCTAATATTGAGAATAAGCTTGCAGCAGATCCCTTGTTATTACCTAAACGGTTAAGTTTTTTTGGTATTAACAGCATGGCTCCGATGTGGTTGACCTTTATAAACGCATTAAGCGAGTATATCGAAGTAGACTTTTATCATCTCAATCCTTGTTTTTCTTATTGGGGCGATATTATTAGTGAAAAACAAGCTATTAGTAAACTCTCTCACTGGTCTAACGGTGTTGATGATGAGCATCTATTTGTTGGTAACCCTTTATTAGCTAATTTAGGACAGCAAGGGCGTGAATTTTTAGCTTTATTACAAGATTACAGTACGGTTAATGTTGAGCTATTTGTTAAAGCGAGCTCGGATAATCAAGGTGCAGATAATAATTCAATCAGTAGTGACAATGATAGTGATAGCAACAAGCCAGCAGAGCGAATTTTACATAAGTTACAAAATGATATTTTAGCGTTAGATGATGCCACGAAAGCACCAGAGGTGTTAATTGATGACTCTATTACATTCGTTAGTTGTCATAGTGCTTTACGCGAAGTACAAGCATTACATGACTTTCTCCTTCATCAATTCAATGAATCTGCTAATCAGTCAAACAATACAGATAAGTTAACACCAAAAGATGTTTTGGTTATGTGTCCACAAATTGAGCAATATGCACCTTATGTAAATGCAGTGTTCACGCGGGGTTGGCAAGATTTAAATGACGAAGTACCGCCATTACCTTGTTCTATTGCTGATCGCAGTGCAAAAGATAGTGATCCCTTGATTGCTGCGTTTAGTGAGCTGTTAACCTTACCAGACTCTCGGTTTCAAGTGTCTCATTTATTAAGCTTTATTCGTTTGCCTGCCGTTGCTAATAAATTTTCTATTAATGAAGAAGACGGCGAAAAAATAGCGGTTTGGTTGAAACAAGCAACTGTTCATTGGGGCTTAGATAAGTCGCATAAAGCTAAAATACTGGGTGATAATGTCAGTAATAGCTTTACTTGGCAGCAAGGGTTATCTCGTTTATTAAGAGGGTTCGCTTTTTCTGATAGCGATAGTATTTATCAAGAGCAACTCTTACTGGCAGCAGTTGAAGGTGATGACGCAATATTACTTGGGCAATTAATGTTATTTATTGAACAACTACAAAGCTTAGCCCAACAGTTAAATACACCCAGAACAGCTAAAGATTGGCAGACTTTCTTACTAAGCCAACTGTCATTGTTGTTTACTACTAATCGTTATTTTTCTAACGACACGAAATCGAAAAGTGCTTCACAAGCAATAAATGCACAGCTAAATAATCAAATTGAAAATAGCTTAGCGATTATCGAACAGGCAATCAGTGCCTTGGTTGAATATTGCTCTCATGCACATTTTGAAGAAGTAATTGATTTAGCCATTGTTGTAGACTTTCTCAATAACCACTTCAGTCAAGGTGATGCTAGTCGTCAATTTATGGTTGGACAAGTAACATTCTGCTCTATGCTGCCTATGCGTAGTATTCCATTTAAAATTATTGCGGTCTTAGGTTTGAATGATGGTGAATTCCCAAGACAACGACAACCATTAGGTTTTGATTTAATGGCAACTAGTCCAGCAAGGTTAGGGGATAGATCTCGTCGTGGAGATGATCGTTATTTATTTCTAGAAGCAATCATCTCAGCAAGAAATTCACTGTATTTAAGCTATCAAGGCCGTAATATTAAAAACAATAACGAAAAGCAGCCTTCACTCGTGCTTAAAGAGTTAATGGATTATCTTACGCAAGGTTATGGCTGGAACTTTGATAAAGACAATGAAGATGAAAATCCACCGAATCAATTGCAGCAAATGCCTATGCAGCCTTTTAGTGAAGGTAATTACTTGGCCGCGCCAGACTTAACCGCTAAATCGTCAGCAGCTAATTCTTCCATAGTAATTACTGCTTCACCAATAAAGGCGAGTTTTAATGCTAACTGGTTTAAGTTAGCACAAAATAATGGTCAAAATGTCCAGCGTGATAAAACGTCGTTAGTCATAACAGATGAAGAAATTGAGTTAGAATCAATCACCGCAAACGATTTAATACGGTTTTTTCAACACCCAAGCAAGATGTTCGCTCAAAAGGCATTAAACTTATACTTAGATGATAATAGCGTGCAACTACATGATGTAGAGCCTTTTAGCGCAGATTATTTAGATCGCTATTTATTAAAACAAGATTTATTAACTGCAAGTTTAGCAATGCTATCCGAACAAACCACAATACCGATGGTCAATAGCATAGAGCAAGTATTACATGCTGCTAAATTATCCGGAAAATTCCCTGATGCCCCTAGTACTCAAGCTGATTTTGATAATTGGTTAGACGAAACGCAACAATTTAGCCAAGAAATTGTTGATCACGGCTGTGATAATCCAGAATTAATTGATTGCCAGATAACCGTCAATCCACATAAAACAGCAAATTCTAGTAGGAGTCTACAGGCAAGCGCCCCTATTATTTTGATGGCAAAAATACCGGTTAAACAGACTCATGATGGTGTTCAGTTAGTCTTTTATCGTAGCTCTGTTGCGAAAGTGAAAGATTTATTTACGTTATTTTTACATCATTTGATTGTGCAGTTATGGCAACAACAAAATATGGGCACCAAAGATTATGCGAGTAATATTCTTAGTCAAGTACAGAGTACCTGTGGTTTCTACTTTAACGCTAAAGCACAAAGTGTCGAACATTATAGTGTTTCTAGTATCGAAAATGCTGAAGCTGAGCTGAATATGCTATTAAGCACTTATGAACAGGGCCAAAAACAAGCCTTGTTATTGAATAGTGAATTAGCGGCTCATGTGTTTAAGCAAGTACGCGGTAAAGCTGTGGAAATGACACAAGATCGTTTTGAAGGTATTTGGTATGGCGATGATTCTGTTCCAGGGCTTAGTCATGATCCTTATATTGCGTATTTTTGGCAACAATGTCCTGACATTACCGCATACTTACCGCAATTAAATACTGTTTATCAAAGTTTATTTAAGCATGTAAGCAAGCGTAAAAGTAAGGCTAAAGGTGAAAAGTCATGAGTCAGTCATCAAAATTTACCTTAACTAATTTAGATTCATCCACCATCCCATTAACTGGCCGACATTTAATTGAAGCCAGTGCTGGTACAGGAAAAACTTACAACATAACTCGTATTTATTTACGTTTATTGCTTGAGCGTGAGTTGAAAGTTGAAGAGATTTTACTGATGACTTTCACTAAGGACGCGACTCAAGAGCTAAGAGGGCGTATTGATGCCTTTATTCGTGAAGCGCTTAATAACTGGCCTACCTTGTGTAGTCAGGATCCTTATTTTAAAGCCATTGATAAGCGAGTGAACCCAGATAACGCTAACCCTAATAAAATCGAGTTTTTATTAAAACGTGCATTATTGTTTTTAGATGAAGCGGCCATTTTTACTATCCATGGTTTTTGTCAACGCGCGTTAACGCAACATGCTTTTGCGAGTGGTTTACCTTTTAACGCGAATATGTCGACCAATAGTAACGAATTAGTACTAGAAGCAACGCAAGATTGGTATCGTCAATTGGCGAAACAAAGTATTGAAAATTTTGTCTTAGTTGAAGCTTTTTGGGCAACGCCTACGGCCTTTGTTTCAAGTTTTGCTAAAGCTATTTCACATCGAAGTGAGTTGTCGGTTATTGATGTACAAAGCTTAGTGGCTAATTTTATCCAATTAGCCAAACATGCCAGTGTAGCTTTAAATAATAATACAAGCTTACTTGATGAAGGATTAGTGGCACACAAAAAACCAGAAGAGCAAGAAAAGCGCGCTGAAGAGCTTGTTAAATTAAAGCAATGGTTAGATAACATCGCGCAGTGCCAAGACCACAACGCTTTATTGGACGCTGCCGCCTATCCTATGCCAGATTACTTGCTAAATGGTAGTCGCCATCCTAAAGCATTTAAAGTGCAATTAGCGCAGGTTTTAGCCAGTGCTAAAGAAATTAAAGCGCAAGTGAAAAACTTAGCTAAAAACATCAATAAAGCCCAAGCTTATCAAATTGTAAGAGGCGCTATTTATCAAATCAGACAACAAGTAAAACAAACAAAAGAGCAGCTTAATTGTTTAGATTTTGACGACCTTATTAATACCTTGGCTGATTGTTTGCAACAAACGCCTAAAAAGGATTCCTCAAGTTCACAGCAAGCAAGTAATATTTTAGCGCAAACTTTATTAGCGCAATACCCTGTGGCGTTAGTTGATGAATTTCAAGATACAGATCCTCAACAATTTGCTATTTTGCAGGGAATTTATTATCAAAAAGATCAATCAGGTGTGAGCAGTGATAACACTAGCAGTGATGAAGAGAGTAAAAATGCACTCTATTTAATTGGTGATCCTAAACAAGCTATTTATGGTTTTCGTGGTGGTGATATCTTTGCTTATTTAAATGCTCGTAGTGATTGTGATTATCATTGGTTGATGGATACTAATTGGCGCTCAAGTCCTGATGTTGTCGAAGCGTATAATCAGGTGTTTTCTGGCTCGGCTACTGAGAGCAGTGTGAAACAATCAGTTTTTGGTTATGGCATCGACTATCAACCGGTACTTGCAGGGAAGAAAGCCGATGCTAAGGTTGACTCATTAACCAATAAGGGACGAGCATTAAGGTTTGTACATTTTACTGGCGAGGGGTTTACTGACAAAGTGCCGCAGTCGGTAAGACCATTAATGGCTACCTGGTGTGCTAATGAAATTGTCAGTTTACTTAATAAAAATGATATTACTAATCTTGCTGCTGAGCAGACAACAGATAATAAACAAATAAAACCAAAAGATATTGCCATTTTGGTACGTGATGGACGAGAAGCAAGTGCTATTAAAGAAGCGTTGTTACAAGCTAATTTAGCGAGTGTCTTTTTATCTGATCGGGCTAATTTATTTGATAGTGAACAAGCAGAGCAGCTGATTAAATTATTAAGAGGTATATTAGCACCAGAAGACGAACGTCTCTATTTAAGTGCTATTACTTGTGGATTACTTGGTATTAACGCTTCTGCGTTGTATAAACTGCAACAAGATGAATCGGCATATCAAACATTAAAATTTCACTTCTTCGACTATCGAGAACAATGGCAGCGTCAGGGTTTTATCTCAATGGCGATTACTATTATGCATCAGCATTTTGATTTCTCTGGTGCTAATGACAGCGGTAATAAATCTCGTGCATTGACCAATCTTTTGCATTTATTTGAGATTTTACAATCAGCAAGCCAACAGTTTTTACAACCACAAGAATTACTCTATTGGTTTGAACAACAGTGCCATGATGATAATGCTCGGGCAACAAATGATTTAGAAACAGAGCAACGACTTGAAAGTGATGGCGATCTAATTCGTATTGTTACGCAACATGGTGCTAAAGGTCTTGAGTATCCAATTGTTTTCATTCCTTTTGCCACTCGTCATAACGATCCACTTAAGTTTGGTAATAAATCCGTTAGTTATATTGAATACCATAATGAGCAAGGACAGTTATGTCTTAGTCTAGATGGCGATGAACAGGCTAAAATTGCTATGGCAAATGAAGCTTATGCTGAAAGTATTCGCCTTTTATATGTTGCCATAACACGAGCTGAACGTCGGTGCTACATTTTAAGCACAGCCTTTGATAAGTATGCATTGTCGCCTTTAGGTAAAACCCTGCAATGGCAACCTGAGCAAGATATTGTTCAAAGTCTTAACCAGTTAGTGGCTAGTTCACCAGAGACTATTAGTTTACAACTTGAATCGTTTGATAGTCTTGCTAATGATATTGCTAGCAATGTTATTTCGCAAAAACAGCAAGTTGAAAAAACAGCTGAACTAGAAGTTAGTAAATTTATTGGTAAAATTGAACGAGATTGGTGGCTAAGTTCATTTTCTGCCTTAAGTAAAAACTTACGCCATGGTGGGATTTCTTCGCCGGATAGAGACTCAGTAGAAGTCGTTGATAGCAGTGTAACAAATCGGAAAAGTGAAAAAGCATTACTCCGCTTTCAATTAGTAAAAGGCGCACATAGTGGTAATTTATTACATGATATTTTAGAGCACAGTAATTTTAAAAGCAGTGATGTGATTGAAAATAACATGCTTGAAAGTACTAAGTGGCCTTTACTTAAATATGGAGAGCTAACAACAGGTTTTACTGACGTTGATCTAGTGTGTTGGCTCGATGAAATTGTAAAAACCCCAATGACTAATAAAAGCGATACGCTTGATACTTTTTGTTTAGCTGATATTCCTGTACAGAAAACCCTGCGTGAAAATGAGTTTTACTTCCCAATGAATGAAGCCAATATTACAGATTTAGAGAAATTGTTAACCGATCATCGAAATACTAATACAACTACAGTGAAGCAAAATAATGTTAGGTTACCAAGCTATAAATCCTTAAAGGGCATGATGCATGGCTTTATTGATTTAGTGTTTGAGCAAAACGGTAAATATTATGTCTGTGATTATAAGTCTAGCCATTTAGGTGATGACTATAACGATTATGATTACAATGCATTGCGTGATGATATAGAAAAAAACTACTATGATTTACAGTATCTTATTTATAGTTTAGCGTTACATCGTTATCTTCAACAAAACCTACCTGATTATGATGTAGGGGAACATTTTGGCGGTATATATTATTTATATCTACGTGGTATGACAAACGATGCCAGCCATCAAGGGAAGGGCGTTTATTATCGACAGATCACGGAGAATGAGCTAATTCAATTAGATGATCTTTTTTTGGGCAAGCCGTTAGCTAACAAGTTAATGAAGGAGCAACAATAATGGCTCACATAATCGTTAACTTTAACCAAGCGCAACAACAATTAGCTAATATAGAGGCGATAGATTATTTTTTTGGGAAAGAATTACTCGCAGCGTTAACTGCTAGTGCTGATTTATCTGACGAACAACAACAGATTTTAATGCATTTATTAATAGCATTAAGTGTTAGTTTACGTGCAGGACATACATGTCTACCAATAACTAAAATTGCTGGGGAGCATTGGGGTGTTGCTTTCGATGAACTCGGTGAGTGTAGCCATCAAGGCTATCTTTTCCCAAGTATTGATATTTTAGAAGGGCTATTAGTAGCCCTTAATCTTTCGGCTGAAGAACATCAACCCGTAGTTTTCGATAATAATAGCTTATATATGCGTCGCTATTACCAATTTGAATGGGAGCTTGCTCAAGGTATTCATAAACGTTTAACGCAAAAATCTGCCGTGTCAGTGAATGATATTAGTAGCATTGTTAGTCAATTATTTCCAACAAGTCAGGGAAAAGATATCCTTCAGAATGAAGCTGTTAATATTGTAGAAAATAAGCGTGAAGAAATTGATTGGCAAAAACTGGCTGTTGCTAACGCCATTGATAAAAATTTCACTGTTATTGCTGGTGGCCCAGGTACAGGTAAAACTTATACGGTAACCAAACTACTTGCTGCGCTCTTAATGTTACATGAAAAAAATCAGTTACAAGAAGATGCACCGGCTTTAGAAATTGCCTTAGTTGCCCCAACAGGTAAAGCTGCACAACGATTATCTGAATCTATCATAAACGCAATAGCTGGCTTTAAAGGGCTTATTGATGATGATATTTTGGCTGCTATGCCAACACAGGCAAAAACTATTCATCGATTATTAGGGGTTATTCCTAATAATCATAATTTTAGACATAATCAAAATAATTTATTGTCTTGTGATGTGTTATTGATCGATGAAGTGTCTATGGTTGATTTACCTATGATGACACGTATATTTCGTGCCTTAAAACCTGAAACAAAAGTTATCCTATTAGGTGATGCTGATCAGTTACCTTCTGTGGCTGTTGGCTGTGTACTCGCAGATATTGCGCCAAGGCCTCATTCTGGTTACAGCAAGGAAAACTTAGCTTATTTGGCAAAGGTATGTGAAATAGAGCAGACATTTCTCGCCAGCCAATTTCATCAAGCTTCTGCAGAGCCGATGACTTATCATGATCATTTAAGCTTCTTAATGAAAAGTCGTCGTTTTGATGGAGAAGGTGGAATAGGCATATTAGCAAATTATGTTATTCAAGGTGAGTCAACGCTCAGTTGGCAGCTGTTAACGGCTTCAGCAAGTGAAGGAGCGTTAGCTGATAATAACCAGTTAAGCCTTGCGGATAATACCTTAAGTAGTTGGTTGGCACCTTTAATTCAAAAGTATTACCAAGGCATAGCACAATGTCGTGATGTTTCTGGTGCTTTTGCATTATTGGCTAAATTTCGTGTTTTGTGTGTTACTCGCCAAGGTGAGTTTGGTGTAGATGCGTTAAATCAATGGATAAAAGAGCAATTATTTTCTCGTTTTCATACTGAGGTTAATTATCATGGCATGCCAATTATGATCAATGAAAATGACTACCGATTAGGGCTATATAATGGTGATATTGGTTTGCTTTGGCGTACTGAAGAAGGCCAATTAATGGCATATTTTGAAGACACTGAAGACGGTTATAAACTGTTTATGCCATCACGTTTACCTAAATATGACATGGTTTACGCCATGACTATTCATAAAACCCAAGGTAGTGAGTTTGATCATGTTGCTATGGTAATGCCAAAACAAGCTGAACATCAATTATTATCACGTGAATTACTTTATACAGGGATTACTCGAGCAAAAACAATGTTAACGATTTCGAGTAATAAGCCAACTTGGCAACATGGTGTAAAAACCAAAATAAAACGTTACTCAGGACTAACACTTTAATTTATAATTTACACTACACAGCATACTTTTATTTTCTAAGGAAAGCGTCTCTTAATGCAGTTAATCAATATAGGTAAACAACGTTACAGAAAACATTTAAACATAGTAATAGCCGGATTTATTGGTACTTTATTAATTTTGTCTTTAATTTTTGGTCAACTGCTTATTGCCAGTTTTGCCCAAGAAGGGGTAAGTAACTTTAGGTATAATCTACTTGGCGTGATTCTCGCTTTGCTTGCATGTGCTGGCATTATGCATACATTAAAAAGCTCTGATGCATTTAAAGAGATTTACTATGTATGGCAGATAAAACAACTACAAAATCTAATTTATCGAAAATTGAAAAAAATTAAAGTGGGTGTAAGTAATGATGAGCACAATGCTTTAATTATTTTAGTTTTTTATTATCAAAGTTTAATACAAGTTTATCGACTCGATGATAATACCCTAACTATTTCTGAAGTAGAAAAAAGGCTCAGTGACTTACAAGATACTATTGCTGAAAAAAATCTAACGGTAAGTGCTGACCAGTTTGAGCAGAAGTTACTAGATGATTATCGTTAATCATTGTCCTTATTTATTATGAACAAAAAAACCAGTATTTAATTAAATACTGGTTTTTTAATTTTTAACATTAACTAATAATAAGTAACTATAAAAATTATTAGTGGTAGTGCTATATTATCTTTAGCGCAATAAACTATCTGGCACGGAAAATAATGCGACCTTTAGATAAATCATATGGCGTTAACTCAACAGTTACTTTATCGCCAGTTAAAATACGAATATAGTTTTTACGCATTTTTCCTGAAATATGAGCAGTAACCACATGGCCATTCTCTAATTCAACTCGGAACATAGTGTTAGGTAACGTGTCTAAAACCGTACCTTGCATTTCAATATTTTCTTCTTTCGCCATGGGGCGCTAAACCTCTATATGTTGTGCAAACAAGCAATAAGTTCAAATTAAATTGTTATAAATTATTGCCGATAAAAAAAGCTGCGCGAATAATGCCTAATTGTGCAGCTAATGTAAAGCTTTGTGGCGGTTTATTTATGAGAGATATTAAATAACATTAGAGAAATTATATTATTTTTGAACAAGTAACCATTGTTGCTTGGTAAATATTTCATAAGGAAAATATCTATTTTTGTAATTCATTTTTTTACAATCATCTATTTGATAACCTAAGTATAAAAAGGGTAAATTGAATTTTTTACAAAACTCTATTTGAGTCAGAATAGAAAAAACACCTAAACCATTTGCTCTATAATCAGGGTGATAAAAGGTATACACCGCAGACAAACCATTAGTTAATACATCAGTTACTGCTAGACACACTAACTTTTTGTCGTTATTTTCTTCTAACCAAGTCTCAATAAATAATTGTTTAGTTAACTTACTAGAAAGAAAGGTTTGAAATTGCTCATAATTTGCAGGAAACATGCTGCCGTCTTGATGACAGGTATTAATATAAGTTTCATACAAAGGGTAATATTCATCTTTTAATTGCTCAGAGGTCGTAATTTTGAAATGTGCATTTCGTTTTAATGAACGTTTTTGGCTTTTAGAAGGTTGAAATTCATTCACAATAACCCGCACAGAATTACAAGCATTGCAGCTAGGGCAATGAGGCCGATAAGATTGGTCGCCACTGCGACGAAAACCTTCCATCATCAATATGCTGTAACCACGATTATTTTGTAATCGTTCATCAATAGCAATTAATAAACGCTCTTCTTTGTTAGGCAAGTAACTACAAGGAAAGGTTTTTGTTATACCTACTTTAAAAGTATCATCATTCATAGAGGGTTATTATTTATCTGCGATTACTCACTTAAGTTTAGTTCACGAGTATGCCAAAAATTTTTATCGATCGTTAGATCGATAGCTTTATTTTTTAAATCAATAAAATCATCTCGAGTCACCTCGCTTGCGCCCATGTCGGCTAAAAAAGGGTTAAGTAACTGGCAATCAATAAAATCTACGTTAACCGAACTTAATAATTTACTTATTGCTACCAAGGCAAATTTAGAGGCATTAGGTTTGCTATAAAACATGGATTCACCAGAAAAGAAACCATTAATAGCGATGCCGTATAAGCCACCGACAAGCTCTTCTTTTGGTGATAATGTGTCATCATTATTTATTTGCCAAACTTCGATTGAATGGGCAAAGCCAAGTTGATGTAAGTTGATATAAGCTGATTCCATTTCAGGCAAAATCCAGGTGTCATCATTACGAAAGGGAGCATTAGCACATTGTTTAATAACTTGTTCAAAGGCTGAATTAAGGGTGATTTTATAAGGTGATTTTTTTATTGCTTTACGCAAGGTACGGTTCACATGTAAATCAGAAAATTTAATAATGGCTCTAGGATTTGGAGACCACCACATTAGCGGGTCACCTTCACTAAACCAAGGAAATATTCCATGGCTGTATGCATTTATTAATCGATTAGGTTGTAAATCGCCGCCTAAAGCTAATAAACCATTAGGATCAGTGAGCGCAGAGCTAACAGGAGGAAAGGCCACGTTATTATCGTTGAGTTGATATAGGCGCATATTATCCTAAAAATTTTATGCTAAGAGAATTGTAAGGCTTATTATAAGCATATAGTTCATCAAGCTAGTAAACTATATGCTTAAACTTTTTTTGGTTACTACTGAGCGTCTAGGTAGCGTTCAGCATCTAAAGCAGCCATACAACCAGCACCAGCAGAGGTAATGGCTTGACGATAGATGTGGTCAGCAACATCACCTGCCGCAAAAATGCCTTCTACGCTTGTTTGCGTTGCATTACCTTGCGTACCACTTTGAATAGTTAAGTAACCATTTTCCATTGCTAATTGGTCTTTAAAAATATCGGTATTTGGTTTGTGGCCAATGGCGATAAATACACCTGCAACATCAATAACTTCAGTAGCATCAGAGTTGGTTTCTTTTAAACGTAAACTTGTTACACCCATGTTATCACCTAAGACTTCATCTAAGGTGCGATCGGTGTGTAAAACGATATTACCGTTTTTCACTTTTTCGTATAAGCGATCCGTTAATATTTTTTCAGATTTAAAAGTATCACGACGGTGAACAAGGTGTACTTCGCTAGCAATATTTGATAAGTACAGTGCTTCTTCAACAGCAGTATTACCACCACCAACAACAGCAACTTTTTGATTTTTATAAAAGAAACCATCACAAGTAGCACAGGCTGACACACCACGGCCCATAAAGGCTTCTTCAGAAGGTAAACCTAAATATTGTGCCGATGCGCCAGTACAAATAATTAATGCATCACAAGTATATTCACTGCTGCCTGTTAATTTATAAGGTTTAGAAGAAAAATCTACTGATTCAATATGATCAAAAACAATTTCAGTATCGAATTTTTCAGCATGCTTCTGCATACGTTCCATCAATGCTGGACCGGTTAAATCGTCAGCATCTCCTGGCCAGTTTTCTACTTCTGTTGTTGTTGTTAATTGACCACCTTGTTGCATGCCGGTGATTATTACAGGTTTTAAATTTGCACGTGCTGCATATACAGCAGCAGTGTAACCTGCAGGGCCTGAGCCTAGAATAAGTAGTGGGCAATGTCTAACGTCGCTCATGAATGAGTTCTCCAGAATTTTTGATAGTAATATATTTGAAAGATGTATAGCTTTATTAATTGGGATGATAAGAGGTTCTATCAAGGGTGTATAGTGAGAATATGCATTTTTCGAAAAAGAAATAAAAAAAAGAGCACAAATTTTAATTTGTACTCTTAATAAAATTTACCTTTAAAGACTTAAATACTAAAAGTTAAGTGCTGTCTTTGCTTCGACAAACTCATAACCTAAAACATCAGCTACTGGCTTATAAGTAATTTTACCTGCAGCAACGTTTAACCCTGCTAATAAATGCTCATCTTCAAGTAAGGCTTGTTTAGCACCTTTATTGGCAATAGTAACAGCAAAAGGTAATGTTGCATTAGTGAGTGCCATTGTAGATGTTCTTGCTACGCCACCAGGCATATTAGCAACACAATAATGAACAACATCATCAACCACGTATGTTGGGTCTTGATGAGTTGTTGCTTTGGATGTTTCAAAACAACCGCCTTGATCAATCGCAACATCAACTACAACAGCGCCTTTTTTCATTGCTTTAATGTGTGCTTTAGTGACTAATTTCGGCGCTTCAGCGCCAGGTATTAAGACGGCACCAATGACTAAATCTGCTTCAACAATTAATTGTGCCATTGCATCAGCTGTTGAATAAACTGTTTTTAAACGTCCGTCAAATTCAGTATCTAATTGACGTAAACGTGTTAATGAACGATCTAATATTGTTACGTCTGCACCCATACCAACAGCCATACGAGCCGCTTGAGTACCAACAACACCACCACCAACAACGAGTACTTTTGCTGGTGCCACGCCAGGCACACCACCAAGTAAAGCGCCTAAACCACCTTGTGCTATCTCTAATGCATGTGCACCTGCTTGGATAGACATGCGACCAGCGACTTCAGACATAGGTGCTAGTAAAGGTAAACCACCGGTAGGAGACGTTACAGTTTCATAAGCAATACAAGTAGCACCTGAAGCAATTAATAACTCAGTTTGTTTAGGGTCTGGTGCTAAATGCAAATAGGTAAATAAAATTTGGCCAGGTCTTAGCATTTTACATTCAATAGGCTGTGGCTCTTTTACTTTAATTATCATATCTGCAGTTGCAAATATCTCTGTAGCGTTATCAATTATTTTTGCACCAGCTTCTATATATTGTGCATTGTCAAAACCAATAGCGGCGCCGCCATTATTTTCAACAAGTACTTGATGACCATTTACCGATAACTCTTTAACACCTGCGGGTGTTAAACCTATACGGTACTCGTGGTTTTTAATTTCTTTAGGTACACCAATAATCATAATCTTATCTCTCTTAAGTTAAATTATGATACCCAAGCTACCTCAAAATATAGTGTTGTGTACTACATCTAAGCTAGCTTGGGTATCAGGCAGCTTATTAAAGAAAACTGCCTCGTTAGAGTGAGTAGTATAAAAGTGTTTTAATAGAATAACCTGTCGAAATTTATCGTTTTCCATTATATAATCCTAGAATCAAATAAAAATATAGTGATATATCCAGTATGCCTTTAGTAACAAATAAAGTGATAGATCGTATTGATAAGAATATTCTTGTTGAACTGCAAAAAGACGGTAGGTTATCAAATGTAGAATTATCAAAGCGTATAGGTTTAAGTCCAACAGCTTGTTTAGAAAGGGTTAGACGACTTGAAAAAGAAAAATATATCACAGGCTACCAAGCAAATTTGAATTCAACAAAGTTAAACCTTGCTTTATTGGTCTTCGTTGAAATAACCTTGTCTAAAACTAGTCCTGATGTTTTTGATGATTTTGCTAGTGCAGTGCATGATTTAGATGTTATACAAGAATGCCATTTAGTTTCTGGAAATTTTGATTTTCTTCTAAAAACCCGTGTAAAAGACATGCTAGCTTATCGGCAATTATTAGGCGATATCCTCTTAAGGTTACCTGGCGTAAGTGAAAGTAGGACTTATGTTGTTATGGATGAAATTAAATCCAGTAATATCTTACCAATTAAGCGATAATTTGTTATTTTAACCGTACCATTGCTTCTTCAAAATGCCTATTAGTCTATTTTGGGTTAACATGGTTACATATAACACTCATCTTCTTTTATCATGGAATTTTAATTGTCTTCAGAACTCGTAAAAAATACTGACGAAACCAGTCAAAAATCTGTTAATACGCCGACTGACGAGCTAACTACACAATTAAGCGGTGTACAACGCTTATTAGAAACAGGCTTACTGTTTTTTAGTGTCTTGGCTATGTTTTTAATGTTGGCATTATTTAGCTTTGATCCAGCTGATCCCGGCTGGGCACAAACTGGTTATCAAACCCAAATTAGAAACCTTGGTGGTGCTGTAGGCGCTTATCTTTCTGATTTATTATTAAACCTTTTCGGATATATTGCTTATACCTTACCTTTTGTTGTTGCACTTATTGGCTGGCTATTATTCCAAAAATTTCATCAATTAATGCAATTAGATTATTTGACTATTGGCTTGAAACTGATCGGTTTTATCCTTTTTTATATGGGGATAACTTCATTAGCAAGTATGAATTTTAACGATATATACTATTTTTCGGCCGGTGGAATTTTAGGTAATGTATTAAGTGACACCTTCCGTCCTTACTTTTCATTTGTTGGTAGTACATTAATTTTCTTAATGTTTACTTGTTCAGGCTTTGTATTATTAACTGGTTTTTCGTGGTTGAACTTTATTGATGATGTAGGTCGTTACTGTATTTCTTTCTTTATGCTGTTAAAGAACCTTCCACAGTTGATAAAAACTCAGTTTGGTACGGGTGATGCCAATACAGATGAAAAAATTGACAATGAGTTAGAAAAAAATTCAATAGCAGAAGAGCTCAACAATGATGAACCGGTAGTTGAAGAACCTGCTAAGAAAAAAATATCAATACCGTTTTTTAATAAGAACTCAACCCCTGAAGTGTCAGAAAAACCTGAAACTCAAGAGCCATTTGTTGATATTGACGACTTAATGGATGGTCCTTTTAGTATCAATGTTCAAGAGCATGTTGATGATTCTGAAATTACAGCTGCTTTTAGCACAGTTGAAAAAATTGATGTGGCTGACGATTTGCAGCCACGTGGTAAACTGTCAGCTAGTTCTGATACCAGCCAAGTTAATTTGGTACCCAGTGTTGAAGATAAATTTGAGGGTATGCCGTCAATTGATTTATTAGATAGGGCAGACAAAGCGAAAAACCCAATTAATCAAGAAGAACTAGAGCAGGTTAGTCGTTTAGTTGAAGCTAAGTTACTTGACTTTAAAGTAGTGGCACAAGTTGTTGCTGTGTATCCTGGGCCTGTTATCACCCGTTTTGAATTAGATTTAGCACCAGGTATGAAGGTGAGTAAAATTAGTTCATTATCAAAAGATTTAGCGCGAGCCTTATCTGCTATAAGTGTCCGTGTAGTTGAGGTGATTCCAGGTAAGTCTGTGATCGGTTTAGAGTTACCTAATAAGCACAGAGAAATTGTTCGGTTAAGTGAAGTTATTTCTTGTAAAGAATTTGAAGAGTCAAGTTCATCATTAACTATGGTATTAGGTAAGGATATTGCGGGCGAGCCGGTTGTTGTTGATTTAGCAAAAATGCCTCATTTACTCGTGGCAGGTACTACAGGCTCTGGTAAGTCTGTTGGTGTTAATACCATGATTGTAAGTTTATTGTATAAATCGACTCCTGAAGATGTTCGCTTAATTATGATTGACCCTAAAATGCTTGAATTAAGCGTTTATGAAGGTATTCCACATCTGTTAGCTGAAGTGGTTACAGACATGAAAGATGCCGCTAATGCTCTTCGTTGGTGTGTTGCTGAAATGGAACGTCGTTATAAGCTTATGTCAGCTTTGGGAGTTCGTAATTTAAAAGGCTATAACAAGAAAGTTTTAGGGGCGATGAAAGAAGGTGAGCCTATTATTGATCCGTTATGGCAACCTAGCGATGGTTTAGATCAAACACCACCACAATTAGAAAAATTACCGAGTATTGTTGTTATTGTTGATGAGTTTGCTGACATGATGATGATTGTTGGTAAAAAAGTAGAAGAATTAATCGCACGAATTGCACAAAAAGCCCGTGCTGCAGGCATTCATTTAATACTTGCAACGCAACGTCCTTCTGTAGATGTCATTACCGGGTTAATTAAAGCAAATATTCCGACACGTATGGCGTTCCAAGTATCATCAGGTTTAAACTCTCGAACAATTTTAGACCAACAAGGGGCAGAGCAGTTGCTTGGTATGGGCGATATGCTTTATTTACCGCCTGGCACAGGCGTTCCTACCCGTGTTCATGGTGCCTTTATTGATGATCATGAAGTACATGCTGTCGTTAAAGATTGGAAGTTACGCGGTGAGCCAAATTATATTGAAGAAATTTTAGCAGGTGGTAGTGATCCTGATATGTTACTACCTGGTGAGCAGCCTGAAGGCAGCGAAGATGAAGAATTAGATACACTTTATGATGAAGCTGTTAATTTTGTTACTGAAAAGCGCCGTGTATCTATCTCGAGTGTCCAAAGACAATTCAGAATTGGTTATAACCGTTCAGCAAGAATTGTTGAACAAATGGAAATTCAAGGCATCGTATCTACTGCTGGCAATAACGGTGCTCGCGAAGTACTCGCCCCACCACCAATTAGAGATTAATTCGGATTAAAATGAATATGAATTATGTGAATATTATTACCCTAGCGCTAACATTAAATGTTGCTATAAATAACGTAGTGCAAGCAAATCAACTTGAACTCAATACCACTATACCCGCAAATAATGACGTGGCAGTAAAAGCACAAACTATGGCGAATGAATCCGTGATCACTACACAAACATCAGCCGCTAAAATCGAACTAATGGCTAAACTTGCTAATTTACATCATTTTAGCGCTAAGTTTGATCAACAAGTACAGAGCGAATCAGGCGATATACTTGAACAAAGCTCAGGAAAGTTAGCCATTAGCAAACCAAATTTAGCTAATTGGCATACGGCAGAGCCAGACGAGCTTTTGATTGTGTCTGATGGTGAGAATGTTTGGTTTTATAACCCATGGATCGAGCAAGTGAGTGTGTATTCTTTATCAGCTGCGATTGCACAAACGCCTATTTTATTGTTAACCAGCCAAGATGAGGCAATGTGGCAAGAGTATAGTGTTACTAATGAGGAAGATAACAGTTTTGTTATCACAGCAAAGGATGTAAACAGCCAAATTAAAAGTTTAACTTTGCTTTTTGATACAGACAAAGCTGGGGGGAAATTGAAACAGTTTTCCTTTTTAGATGCTACCGGTCAATTAAGTCATATTAAGCTAAGTGATTTTGACGATCATACGCTTCCTGAGGCAAATTTATTTAACTTTGTCGTGCCAGAAGGTGTGCAAATAGATGATCAACGCGCCAATTAGCTTATAACAGGAATGTGTGACTATTGTGGAAGACAATCAACAAACTAATTTATTTGGCTTAGCGTTAGAAACTTTTGATAACGAGCCAGTGAAAGATACTGTCTTAAGTTCAGCGTTATCTTCTAACGCGCCACTGGCAGCAAAAATGCGTCCTAAAAGCTTAGAGGACTATGTTGGGCAACAGCATATTCTTGGGGAAGAATCCCCTTTAAAACAAGCCATTATACAAGGCCATTGTCATTCGCTTATTTTCTGGGGCCCACCTGGCAGTGGCAAAACGACCCTAGCAGAAATTATAGCAACCCATGCTAATGCTAAAGTAGTTCGATTATCTGCAGTAACGTCAGGTATTAAAGATATTCGTCTTGCTATCGAACAAGCCAAAATTAGAGCTAATAATTCAACAACAGAAAGTAAAACAGTACTCTTTGTTGATGAAGTACACCGTTTTAATAAATCTCAACAAGATGCTTTTTTGCCCTTTATTGAAGATGGCACCATTATTTTTATTGGTGCGACTACTGAAAATCCAGCGTTTGAATTAAATCAGGCTATTTTATCTCGTGCGCGTGTTTATACGTTAAAAAAACTTAATGCGGATGAGTTATCTCAAGTACTTACAAGAGCAATCACCTTAGTCTCACAAGAACAAAGTATTAACATCAGCATAGACCAAGATGCTAAGCAGAGTTTATTAAACCGCAGCGATGGCGATGCTAGAAGACTACTTAACTTGTTAGAAAACTGTCTTGATAGCCAAACCGCTTTTTTATCGGGAAAAGAGCACCAGATAACAATATCTGTTGAACTAATAGCACAAGTAGCAGGCAGTAAAATAGCGCTTTATGATAAAGGTGGTGATGCCTTTTATGATTTAATTAGTGCCTTTCACAAATCCGTCAGAGGCTCAGATCCTAATGCTGCACTTTATTGGTATGCTAGAATTTTAACCGGCGGTGGTGATGCACTTTATGTAGCAAGACGCTTACTTGCGATAGCGAGTGAAGATATAGGTAATGCCGATCCACGTGCGATGCAATTAGCGATTAATGCCTGGGACACGTTTCATCGAGTAGGACCAAGTGAAGGTGAACGAGCTATTGCTCAAGCTGCGGTATACATGGCATTAGCGCCAAAAAGTAATGCCGTTTATATGGCTTTTAATCAAGCTAAAGTGTTAGCGGAGCAAACCTCAAGTTTAGATGTTCCCGATCACTTAAAAAATTCAACCAGTGAAATTACTAAAAATTTAGGCCATGGCGTTGATTATCGTTATGCTCATAATGAAATTAATGCTTTTGCCGCAGGTGAAAATTATTTTCCAGAAGCATTAGCGAAGGCGAATGAACAAGCCAGTGGCTATAATACCGATCTTTATCAACCTAGCGATCGTGGTTTAGAAAAACAATTAAAAGAAAAGCTCGATTATTTAAATCAGCTAAATCAAAACAGTAGTGAGCAACGCTATGAATAATGCGATTAGTAACCTAACTTTATATGCTTTTGTTGCTTTAGGTGGTGCTTGTGGTGCTAGTTTGCGTTTTTATATTTCGCAATTAGTGTTAAATTGGCTAGGAAAGGGGTTTCCTTTTGCAACATTGATGGTTAATATCACCGGCTCATTTATTATGGGTTTGTTATACCAATTAATAGAACATGAAATTTTAGATATTAATGTTCACAGAACTTTAATAGGTATTGGATTTTTAGGTGCTTTTACCACCTTTTCAACATTTTCATTAGACTCCTTGTTATTAATTCAACAAGGAGACTTACTAAAAGCCGGCATTAATATTATATTGAATGTGTCGCTTTGTATTGCTGCTGCTGGTTTAGGACTTTATTTAGTCTCAGCAATAGCCAAATAATATAACTTTTGTAGATTAATTTTAATCTTAATTTTAAACCAGAAATAACGTGAATAATTATGCTTGATGCCAAACAACTTAGAACAGATACAGATAACATTGCCACACAACTGGCAAAGCGTGGTTTTACCCTTGATATTGAAACCCTAAATGCGCTAGAAGAACAACGTAAAGCGATTCAAGTTAAAACCCAAGATTTACAAAATGAACGTAATACCCGTTCGAAATCTATTGGTCAAGCAAAAGCCCGCGGTGAAGATATTGCCCCATTACTTGCTGCTGTTAGCCAACTCGGTAATGACTTAGACGCTGCTAAAGCCGAGCAAGATGAAGTACTTGCTAAAATTAATGATATTGCCAGTGCAATACCTAATTTATTAGATGAATCAGTACCAGAAGGTAAAGATGAAGAGGATAACGTTGAAATTAAGCGTTGGGGTACACCACGTGAATTTGATTTTGAAGTTAAAGACCACGTAGACTTAGGCTTCTCTGTCGATAAAGGATTAGACTTTGAAAGCGGTGCAAAATTAGCAGGCACACGTTTTGCTGTAATGCGCGGTAAAATCGCTAAGTTACACCGTGCATTAGCGCAATTTATGCTTGATATGCACACAGAAGAGCATGGTTATCAAGAAATGTACGTACCATACTTAGTTAATGCTAATTCTTTATATGGTACTGGACAATTGCCAAAGTTTGGTGAAGATTTATTTCATACCGATTTATCAGGTAAAAAATTCTCTTTAATACCTACATCAGAAGTACCGTTAACTAATATGTACCGTGATGAAATTGTTGAAGAATCAGAATTACCAATAAAAATGACCGCGCACACACCTTGTTTCCGTAGTGAAGCTGGCTCAGGTGGACGTGATATCAGAGGTCTAATTCGCCAGCATCAGTTTGATAAAGTAGAAATGGTGCAGTTGGTGAAACCTGAAAATTCATTTGAAGCACTAGATGAATTAACTAGTCATGCAGAAGCTATTCTGGAAAAATTAGAGTTACCGTATCGTACTATGGCATTGTGTAGTGGTGATGTAGGTTTTAGCGCAACTAAAACATTTGATTTAGAAGTTTGGTTACCAGCACAAAATACTTACCGAGAAATTTCTTCTTGTTCAAATATGGGGGCTTTCCAAGCGCGTCGTATGCAAGCTCGTTTCCGTAATAGTGAAACTAATAAACCAGAATTATTACATACTTTAAATGGCTCTGGTTTAGCCGTAGGTCGAACGTTAGTTGCGGTATTAGAGAATTACCAACAAGCCGATGGTAGTATTAATATTCCAACAGCATTACAACCTTATATGAATGGTTTAACCAAAATTGGTTAATTAGTTCGTAAATTACCGTTAGTCATTATTGTCGTTATTACTTTACGTCGTTATTCCGTAGGTGACTTAATACGGAATCTCGTACAGCTAGTTTTGTAAAGAAATAGAGCCTGAATCAAGTTCAGGATGACAATAAGTCGTTGTTCGGATTGACGATAAATAGTTATTTAGGTTAATGGTAAACAACTATTTAGGTTGGCGTTAAATCGTTATTTAGAATAGTAATAGAACTACATTGATACTAACGATAATCCTTTGGAAAGAGCTATTAACACTTTATTAATAGCTCTTTTTAATAGCTCTTTTTAATAGCTCTTTTTATTATCTATTGAAATATTTCTGTAATAAATTATCACTTATCGGGTCTACTCCTTGTAACCTAAAATTTAAAGGAATATTCACTTGCTTACTACACTCCGTAATTTGTTCATTCAAGCGTTGATTGTTGTTGTCGTTTTTCAAACTGTATCTTATCTTCGCGAAACCAGCATGCTATCTTCTGATACTAAAATAACGCCAACGAGTGCATTATCATTTACGCAAGTGCCAACACTGTTAGGCGAGACAGTGTCATTAAATTCACAAGGTAAAAAAACAATTATTTATTTTTTTGCGCCGTGGTGTAAAATTTGTCATGTCAGTATTAGTAATTTGCAATCACTGTATGAAAAAAATAGCAATATTGATGTTATTGCAGTTGCGTTAGATTATAGAAAGCTTAGTGAAGTATCTGATTTTTCAAAAGACAAAAAATTAACCTTTCCTATAGCACTGGGAAATGAAGAAATTAAAAATGCTTTTTTAATTACTGCATACCCTAGTTACTATGTTATCGACGAAGAAAATACAGTTATTGGCAAATCTTTAGGGTATTCTTCTGAACTTGGTCTTTATTTAAGATCTCTATAGTGATCTTATTTATGTTTGTGTACACTGTTTCCTTACTCTTTAGTCCATACCGAGCAATAGATAAGTCGGTATGAAAGAAAAAGGCTTTCAATTTTATGCAAATATCTGACAACTTTGACAGCGGTAATATCCGTGTTATTGATGCAAGTAATATCAACAATATTCAATTAGAAATAAAACACGATAATCAATCTGAATTTTATCAGTGGTTTCATTTCAAACTCCAGACAGATACTAGTCCAAGTAATACTCGTCAAGAACATGTTCTTAATATTATTAATGCTGGAAAATCCGCTTATGTTGAGGGTTGGAAAGGTTATCAAGCGGTAGCATCGTATGATCGTGACCATTGGTTTCGTGTTCCTACCACCTTTGATGGTGATAAATTAACAATAACGATGACTCCTGAATTTGATTCTGTTTATTTCGCTTACTTCTCACCTTACAGTTATGAACGTCATCAAGACTTATTACATAATGCCCAAATGGATCTTGACTGTCAGTTACAAGTGTTAGGTCAAACAATTGATGGCAGAGATGTTAGTTTATTAAAAATTGGTGAAGAAGGTGAGGGTAAGCGTGTTATTTGGTTAACAGCACGTCAACATCCAGGTGAAACCATGGCCGAGTGGTTTATTGAAGGATTTCTAGATCGTTTACTTGATGAAGATGATGGTGTTGCACGTGCCTTATTAAATAAAGCAGTATTTTATATTGTGCCTAACATGAATCCCGATGGCAGTGTTCGTGGTCACCTGCGTACCAATGCTGTAGGTACCAACTTAAACCGTGAATGGTTATCGCCTTCAATGGAGAGAAGTCCTGAAGTTTATTTAGTACGTGAAAAAATGCTTGAAACAGGTGTTGATATGTTTTTAGACGTACATGGTGATGAAGCATTACCTGTTAACTTTGTAGCAGGTTGTGAAGGTGTAGTTAATTATGATGAACGCCATAAAGCACTTGAAGACAAGTTTAAAAACATTTTATTGTCATTAACACCTGAATTTCAAGATGAACGTGGTTACGACAAAGATGAGCCTGGTCAAGCAAACCCTACAGTTGGAACAAATTGGGTAGGTAACCAATTTAAATGCTTAGCTTATACTATTGAAATGCCTTTTAAAGATAATGACTTACTTCCTGATTATAGTGTAGGTTGGTCTGATATTCGAAGTAGTCTACTAGGACGTGACTTCTTAACAGGTATCTATCACATGGTTGATGACTTAAGATAGATAACGCTTTACTGTATTCGTCAATGAAAATGTCACTAGAACATATAAATTGACGAATACATTTTCAAACTAAACACTATTTAATAAGTGTATAAAATAATAAAAATAAAGAGGAAGTTTACGTGCAAGATTTAGTCAATACTATTAATGGTTATATTTGGAGTAGTGCTCTGATCTACCTGTGCTTAGGTGCGGGTTTGTTTTTTACTGTGTTAACACGTTTTGTTCAAGTACGACAGTTTTCAGAAATGTGGCGTTTATTAATGTCAGGCCAAAGTTCAGAAAAGGGCATATCATCGTTTCAAGCTTTAGCCGTATCTTTATCTGGTCGTGTTGGTGCTGGTAATATCGCTGGTGTAGCTGCAGCTATAGGTTTTGGTGGGCCAGGTGCAGTTTTTTGGATGTGGATAGTTGCTTTTTTTGGTGCCGCGACAGCCTATATTGAATCTGCTAATGCACAAATTTATAAAGAAGAGCATGATGGTAAATATTATGGCGGTCCCGCTTATTATATTGAAAAAGCAATGGGGCAAAAATGGTATGCATGGACTTTTGCCATAGCCACAATTCTTGCTACGGGTGTGTTATTACCTACCGTGCAATCGAATACAATAGGTACAGCTGTAGAGCAAGTTTTTTCTAATAGTGGCAGTATTGCAACAGGCATTGGTGTAATAAGTTATGCCAAACTCTATACAGCAACAGGTATAGTATTATTGCTTGGTTTTATCATTTTTGGTGGTATTAAACGGATCGCTAATTTTACACAAGTTGTTGTGCCATTTATGGCGCTAGCCTATATTTTAATTTCATTAATTATTATCGCGTTAAATATCACTGAACTACCCAGAGCATTTATGATGATTATTACTGATGCCTTTACGCCAATGGCCGGTTTTGGTGCTGCAATAGGTTGGGGGGTTAAACGTGGTGTCTATTCTAATGAAGCTGGTCAAGGTACTGGGCCTCATGCCGCAGCTGCAGCTGAAGTTGATCATCCTGCTCAGCAAGGGTTAGTACAATCATTCTCAGTATATATCGATACGCTATTTATTTGTTCTGCTACTGCATTTATGATTATTATTACCGGTGCTTATAATGTTCATGGTGTAGGTGATGGATTTATTGTGCAGAATGTAGCAAGTGATATTGCAGCCAATGGTCCAGAGTTTACGCAAATTGCAGTGGAAAGTGTTTTTACTGGCGTGGGTAAACCTTTTGTTGCTTTGGCATTATTCTTCTTTGCCTTTACAACTATATTGGCATATTACTTTATTGCTGAAAATAATATTTACTACATTAAGCGAACGTTTAAACTCCCAGGGGCTGTATTTATCCTAAAAGCCGTCATTATGATCGCTACTTTTTATGGTACTGTGAAAGCCGCTAATATTGCTTGGGGCTTAGGTGACATCGGTGTTGGGCTAATGGCTTGGTTAAATATTATTGGTATTATCATCATTTTCTTTATGTCGAAACCCGCGATAAAAGCGTTAAAAGATTATGAAGAACAACAAAAAGCCAATGTTGATAAATATACTTTTGATCCGCAGAAACTAGGGATTAAAAATGCAACATTTTGGGAAAATCGTTTAGCAAAAGCTAAGAGTAACAAGATTAACGAGCCATAGTGCTGTATTAAGAGAAATAATAGTAAAAAACGTCTTTAGGGACGTTTTTTTTTGCCTGAAAAAGGGTAGAATATTGATAAAATAATGCGTTACAAAGGTTTATCAAAATGGCAGTAATTAATTGCCCTAGTTGCAAAAAAAAAATATCAGATAAAGCAAAAGACTGTAGCCACTGTGGATTAGCTTTACAAGCATTAGACAGTGAAAAGATCGCTAGTATAAATCGCGTCAATAGAATTAATAAAGCACAACGATTAATGAATTATTCTTTTGTTGCTATGTTAATGTTTTGTGGCGGCTTTTTGTTTATGTTTTGGGATAATGTTGAACAAGGCACTTGGCAACATACATTAGCGATGATTTGTACCATTATTGGTTTTATTATGTATTTAGTTATCCGAGTAAAATTACTTCTCTTTAAACGAAAAAAATAACCTGAGTCTCTTATGAATTTACAAGATACAATTGAACATATGCCAGAGGCAATGTATTTACGTCTAAAATGTGCAGCTGAAACGGGTAAATGGCCAGAAGGCACAGTGGTAGAACAAGCTCAACGTGATACGGCGCTACAATTAATTATGGCCTATCAGGCTCGTCACTTAAATAGTGATGAAATGTTAACCATTGGTAGTGATGGTCAAATGGTACACAAAAATAAACGTCAATTAAAAGAACAATTTTCCTCCAATACTAAAGAAGAAACTGTTAGCGCAAGCTCCATAGCTAACTCAGAAAATGAAAGTTCAATTAAGAGCGATATTGCTCATTTTACCAACCTATAATAATCAAAAGTATATTTTCTAATTCATTTTTCTTAGAAGTATTGGATGTTTATTTATCATCAAAATGTGATTTCCTATGATTTTCAATTTGTTTAAAAGTAAAAAAAGCTGGCAACATAAAGATAGCAATGTACGTATCGGCGCTATAAATGATGAATTAACTAATAATAATAGTGAGGATAAAGCGGTATTATTATCGTTACTACATGACGATGATAGCGAATTAGTCCGTCGTGCTGTGTTATTAAAACTCAATAGTTTAGAGCACTATTTGAACGAGAGTGTTGTTAATAATAATAAAAATGTAAGAGCATTTGCTAAAGCGCAAGTACAAGATATTTTATCTGGCAAACATAATATTATTTTATCCACCAAGGAAAAACAGGATTTTCTATCTAAAGTAATTGAATCAACAAAAACGAATCAAGAACTTGGTGTTGATAGTTCGGTGTTAAACCAATGGCTTGATCATGAAAATGAACCGTGTTTGGTGGTAAGCTTATTTGAAATTTTGGTTCACAATAAAAATACAGCGCAATTTCTATTACAAACGTTTACTAAAAAACAATCAGCTGAAATACAAAAGCACTTAATGTCGCTAGAACTTAATGAACTCAACGATGTGTCATTACTAACAAAGTTAAGTAAAAAAGCAATAAATGATGAAGTTGTTCAAGTTATCAACACCCGTTTATCACAGCTAATTGAAGAAAAAGAAAAGCCTATACGCGTACTAAAACAAAAACAATTAATACTTTCAAAGTTATTAGCACTGAAAGATCAATCAGATTATGCACATTACTTAACAAACAAATCAGTGTTAGTCGAAGCGTGGGAGCAAGATAATTCTGATATAACTTGTTTACCAAAAGAAGAGCAAGAAATTTTATTAAATAAATTTAATAAAATTATGGGGCAACTAACGCAAATTTTTGCGCCAAAAGAAGAGGCATACCAACAAGCAAAAATTGCAGAAAAATTGCTTAATGAAAAAAAATCAGCGAAAGAACGTTTTAATAAAACTATTGCTCAGTTAAATGAAAAAATAACCGCAGCAGTTTTCGATGGTAGCTTAGAAGGGGCAACTTCTGATAAACAGGGTGATAACAATACAGAAGAAAAATTTCTAACCACCTTGGATACACTTAACGATAATATCACTGCAAGTGTTTTAAACAATAAAGAACAAAATGAGTTTTTACAAAAAAGCGAACAATTGAGAGTACGATTAACGCAATTGCCTGAAATTGCTCAATCGGTAAGTGAAGCAACTTACCTTATTTCCAATATTTCTCAATTGACGTTACCTGAATCACTTAATGAGTTAAATGAACGTCAACAAACATATAATGATTGGTTAAGTAATTACAAAGCGGTAAATAAAAAGGCACACGGTGTGTTGCCACAGTCTATTACTGAGTCTTATAAAGAGATTACACAGAGTTGGCAAAATGGCTTACGACCTTTGCAGCAAGAGCAAAAAAAATTATTTGAGCAAACTAAGAAAAAATTGATTGATTTAAAACGTTTATTACTAGGCGGCAAGTACAAAGTTTGTTTCGGTTTATTTAAAGGTGTTAATCAAGCAATTACCTTATTATCGATCCAACAACAGCAACAATTACAGCGTGATTTTGATAATGTCAGTAAAAGAATGGCCGAAATTAGCGATTGGGAACATTATATTGCAACGCCACGCAAACAAGAGTTATTAGTTGAAATAAATGCTTTAGTAACAACACCGTTAGATGATCCTAATGCGCAAGCGAATAAAGTAAAGAAATACAGAAAAACGTGGAATTCATTAGGCCACGCAGATGAAGACATTGATAAAGAGTTAAATGAGCAGTTTAACCTTGCGTGTGAACAAGCATTCGCGCCATGTCGCTTATTTTATGCTGAACAAGAGAAAATGCGAGCGCAACATTTAGTTACTCGTAATGAAATAATAACTCAAGCGCAAGACTTAGCAGAAATGTTACAACCTGAAAATACTGACAGCACTACAGTAGACTTTAAAGCAATTGATGGAAAATTAAATAAATTACAACAACGCTGGCAGCAAGCAGGTGAGGTTGATAGAGAACAATATCAAAAATTATTTAAACAATTTAAAAATATCATTCAGCCTATTAAAAATGCAATTAAAGGTTTTCACGATGCTAATAGTAATAAAAAGCACGCATTAATTGTTGAAGCTGAACAGCAACTTGCTAATGAAGATACTTATCAAGCAATCGAAAATGTTAAGAAACTACAAGCGCAATGGCGTGATATTAGTTTTGCAGGTGCTCATCAAGAGTCTAAACTTTGGCAAAAATTTAGAGCGATTAATGATCAAATTTTTGCCAAACGAGATCAAGCTAAATCTGAGCAAAAATCAGAATTAGCGCAGGTAGCTGAAGCGTTTAATAAAACGCTTATTGATATTAAAGTAAGTCTTAATGATGTAGCTGACGATAGCACAGAAAACAGTATAGAAAAAAATACTATTATTAATGCTAAAAAACAGGCGGAAGAATTATTATCACAAGTGATTGCAAATAAGCCTGTTATTAAATCAGTGGCCAGTGATATTGAATTGTTTATAAAACAACTCAATAAAAAAATCGTACAAATAACCGTTGATGAAGAAAAGCAAAGTTGGCAGAGTTTATTTATTATGCTTGAGAAAGTAGCAAAGTCAGAAATTATGGCTGAAAATCTTATTAGTTTACCTGAGTATCAAGCGCTAACGAGTTTTTGGCAAAAACGATTATCAGATCTATGTTTGACCACAGAGCAGGCTGATCCAAATGAACGTGCTGAAAAAACATTAGAGCTGGAAATTTTGGCTCAAGTTGAATCACCTGATGAACTTGCGTCACAACGAATGGCAGTACAAGTAAAGTTAATACAAGAACAAATGCAATCATCAGGTATTATTGATTTAAATAAACGTTTAATTGATTGGTTAGCATTAGGAAAATTAAATGCGTCAGATGTTGAATTATTGATTCGATTAAAGAAAGTATTTGTTTAATAATAACCTAAATAAGCATGGCTGCTCAGTTAAAACTGCTAATGCCGTTTACCGATAGTGAACGGCATTACTAATTAAAAGCCTTTATATTGTTTTATTTAAATGAATACATTGATTTTTAATTACATACAGCTTCCTAAACAAATTAAACCTCCTCCTTCTCTTTCTACACAAGAGACAGTAACTGGAATACATGAGTGTTCCCATTGAAGTGTAATTCCCCAATACCCCAAATATTGACTAAAACTTTGGGTATTTTCTTTTGACGAAAAAATATAATTTCCATTTACAACAGCTTTAGATAGTGGAATTGTATTCCCATCTGACTCCTGAGCAGAATTAGCAACAATGTCATATGTTTCTGTTTGTGGATTAGGAATAACTGTCAAAAGACTATCATCATTAAAAATTAACTTAATGCCCAATTTTATATCTTTTAAGTGAATAGATCCTAAACTTAGTTTAGATGTAATGCTGTTAACAACAACGGAAAACGCATTTACTTTTGTTGCTAAATGCAGTTGATACAAATCAGATCTCATCTTGCTTGTTTTAATGAAATCATAAGCGCTATCTCCATTAGGACCACTTGCTATTACAATATCCGCAATTAATTCACCAGAATGACTGTTTCGGTATTGTTTTCCGGAATAAAGTTCGCTAATGCCTTCAAGTAATTCAGTACCCGCTTCTTGTTCTAAACTAGTTAACCCCAGATCGGGTTAAGCCCTAACCATAGCATTCTTCTCTACGTCATTAATATTAAGGGTTGGCTTATTTTCTT
>NZ_JAUOPW010000033.1:0-37097 GCF_030547795.1 Colwellia sp. 5_MG-2023
CCGTCTGTGATGTTAAAAATAATTCTCTTTGGTTATTCTCGTGGTTTTATCACTAGTCGCCGCATTGCTAATGCGTGGGATTTAACGGGGACACTCGCTTATAAAGCATGAGTTGAAATGCCTGTGTTGTTTTTTGTGTTTTAGTTTGGTGTTATTATCTATACAAGAGAATGAACAGTGATTAACTTTAGTTTGTCATTTTTAGTTGCAAAAGACGTAATAAAATTGCCAAACTAGTCATACATTATTCAGGTGTTAGTAGTATTAGTTCTATATGGGATATGTATTATGGATAGAAATCAAAAAAATAAAATTAAAGATCCAAGTCTGTTTGAGCAAGTGTTACCGACTGAAATGGGGTTAATGAAATCATTAGGTGAATCTAAAACGTTAATTATAATGTTGGTGGTATTTTTAACTTTATTTGGCGGGTTAGGTTTGTTTTTATTAAAAATGTCGACATGAGGTTAGTGGTATAAACTGCATACAAGTCATTTCAAAGGACAAAATACAGTTTTTTTGCTACTGCTTCACGATTTTAGCCAATCGTTATTTTCCGCTTAGCAAGTGTCACTAACACCAAATTTACTATCTAGAGCTAGCCAAATACAACTCAAAAAACATTTATTCATCCTCAGCTCACATTCCTGTATAATCCCACGCATTAAAAAACTGCCTAATCGTTTATTCCAAGTAAAGCCTGAATTTGCACTAAAGACAGTTAAACCACCATTTATGACGCTGTAATACCTTATTAAACGATAAGTTAATGCATCGACAACGCTATACAGTTCAAGTTGAGAGAGCACATGACCGTAGAACAATTCGACCCAAGCACAAGTAACTCAAATAAAAGCCAAACAACCACGTTAGATATTCCATCTAAAATGATTGAAGAGCAAGTTAACCATCAACAAACGAACCAGCAGTCCACTAAAGCCGCAACAGTTGGTTTTGTTAGCTTAGGTTGTCCTAAAAACTTAGTTGATAGTGAGCGTATTCTTACTCAATTGCGTACTGAAGGTTACGATGTAACTAATAGTTATAACGATGCGGAATTAGTGATTGTGAATACTTGTGGTTTTATTGATTCAGCAGTACAAGAGTCTTTAGATACTATCGGTGAAGCGCTAGCGGCTAATGGTAAAGTGTTAGTTACCGGTTGTTTAGGTGTTAAGAAAGACGAAATCATAGAACTTCATCCTAATGTGCTTGGTGTTACGGGGCCGCATGCCTACGATGAAGTATTAACACAAGTACATAAACATGTTGCGAAACCGGTGCATAATCCGTTTATCGATTTAGTTCCGCCACAGGGTGTTAAATTAACGCCGAAACATTACGCTTATTTAAAAATATCAGAAGGCTGTAATCACCGTTGTACGTTCTGTATTATTCCATCAATGCGAGGTGATTTAGACTCTCGTCCAGTAGGTGATGTGTTAGGTGAAGCAAAACGCTTGGTTGACTCTGGTGTTAAGGAATTATTAGTTATTTCACAAGATACTTCTGCTTACGGTGTTGATGTTAAACACAAAACAGATTTCTGGGAAGGTATGCCAGTTAAAACACACATGCAGCAGTTGTGTGAAGAGCTAGCAAAGCAGGGTGTTTGGATCCGTCTACATTATGTTTATCCTTATCCACATGTTGATAAAATTATTCCGTTAATGGCTGAAGGTAAAATTCTGCCTTATTTAGATATTCCGTTCCAACATGCCAACAAGCGCATTCTTAAACTAATGAAACGTCCTGGTAGCTCAGACCGCGTATTAGAGCGTATTGCTAAGTGGCGCGAGATTTGTCCTGAGTTAGTGATTCGTTCTACTTTTATTGTTGGTTTCCCGGGTGAAACTGAAGAAGAATTTGAAGAGCTACTTAACTTTTTAGAAGAAGCACAATTAGATCGTGTAGGTTGTTTTAAATACTCACCAGTTGAAGGCGCAACCGCTAATGCGTTACCTGATCATGTATCAGATGAAGTAATGGAAGATCGCTTACAGCGTTTTATGGCTGTGCAAGCGCGAATAAGTGCTGAAAAATTACAAGCACGTATTGGTCAAGAGTATTTAATCTTAGTTGATGAAATTAATGATCTTGGTATTGTTGGCCGTTCATACATGGATGCACCCGAGGTTGATGGTAAGGTTTATTTGTCTGATGATTACGATGCTAAGCCAGGTGATCAAATTTGGGTGCAAATTATCCATGCTGATGAGCATGATGCTTGGGGCGTTCGCGTAGAAGATGAAGAAGGTTAATGCCTTAGGTTAGCGCCTTAGATTAATTTGACCTTGTAACGATATCGCTATAATTACATACTTTGAACCAAGAATTTCTTTAAAGTATGTAATTAATGTTAGAAGTGACATTAGATAAAAACGAGTGTTTACTAATTTATTGAATGTTTGTTAATAGCATGGTTGAAGCGCACTTTGCGTTCACGTCTGCGAATAGACTCTTGGCCTAATATATCTTGAGTATTTACATCACTTAAGGAAGTATCACTTTCTCTAGTGAGATCGCCATCGGCTATTAATGATAAGTAGCGCGAAGCACAAACTCTTAAGAAAGAAGTAAAGTTGCTAATGTCATAATCAGCATCAAGAGACTCATGATACAACTTAGTAATCATTTGATTTACCGTCATTTGATCACGAAACGATAACTCTTCTAATATTTCCCAAAAAAAGGTCTCTAAACGAATTGATGTAACAACTCCGTCTATACGAAGTGATTTAGTTTTATAGGCCCATAATTGATTATCGGCATTAATGAAAAGTTGACACATGGTGACTCTCTAAATATTAATTATGCCCACGCCACTTATAAGCTTCAAGTGGCGTGGGCATATATAGTTATGTTAAAGCAAGGCAACAAATTGCTTTAACATAGCTGGATGAGCAGGCCATGCAGGAGCTGTTACCAGCTTACCGTCAGTAATTGCTCCATCCATCGGTAACTCTATATATTCTGCACCAGCCATTTTAATTTCTGGTTGACAAGCTGGGTAAGCAGATACTTTTTTGCCTGTAAGCACACCAGCAGCAGTGAGTAACTGAGGCCCATGACAAATTGATGCGACCGGTTTATCGCTAGTGAAAAAATACTGAATTATTTCCAGAACTTTTGCATTTAAGCGTAGATACTCAGGGGCTCTGCCACCTGGTAGGTATAACGCATCGTAATCTTCGACAGTAATATCGGCAAAAGAGGCATTAAGCTCAAAGTTATGACCACGTTTTTCTGTGTAAGTTTGGTCACCTTCAAAATCATGTATTGAAGTAGCAATCATATCTCCAGATTTTTTATCAGGGCATACGGCATCTACTTCATGCCCCATTGCTAATAAAGCTTGAAAGGGGACCATGTTCTCATAGTCTTCAACAAAATCTCCCGTGATCATAAGTACTTTAGCCATTTGTAAATCCTTAATATAGTTATAATAGAATAACATTCGTTAAATGAGTTAAGGTTCCTCTAATGAATGCATGTTGCAACATTCATTAAATCATCATAACTAAAACACAGGTAATATAGGAATACTACATTTGTATTTTTTATTAATGAACGGGCTATAAATAGCATGTATCATTTTAAAGAGTTAGGAAAAATTGAAATACCTACTTGAATAAAAATAGTTCATGCCAAAGACCATGAAAAGGATTTAAACAGAGAGAATTTTTTACGTTTAAATTAGGGATAAAATAGAACAATAATGTTTTAAATGGGCTTAGCTCTTTATGTTAAGCCTGACAGTAACGTATAATATGACAAAATCAACGTCTTTAAAGAGAGTAATATGTCATCAGCAAGTGCAGTTCATATATTGGTAAAATCGGAAAAACTTGCAAGAGAGATTATAAAGCTTCTTGCTAAAGGGGAACCTTTTGCCAAATTAGCAAAAAAACACTCAATATGTACCTCTGGCAAAAAAGGAGGCGATTTAGGTGAGTTTAAAAGAGGACAAATGGTTAAAGGCTTTGATGAAGTTGTTTTTAAAAGACCAATACTGAAAGTTCATGGGCCAGTAAAAACAAGATTTGGATATCATATTATTAAAACGCTTTACCGAACTTAGCTGAAATTAGCCTAACCTAGCGATTGGTATATCAGTATTCTGCTTCACGGGTGTTTTATATAAAAACATTGAATACGAAGCAGGTAAACCTAAAAACCCGACTATAAATCGGGTTTTTTTGTGGCTAATGGTTTATTAGGTTATGTATTTGCGGGTAATGCTTGTTGCGGTTAGTAAAAGCGATGTCGATTTTTTTAAATAAGCGTTAAATTAATGGACTTGGCATTGAACTAAAATAGCGTATCAATCGTATAAGTAGTAATACATTATTAAAACTAATTCAAAGATAAGTTTAAAGACGAATTCAGGTTTATTAGGACGTTTTATGAAAGCATTATTACTCGTGGCTCATGGCAGCCGAAGAAAACAATCTAATGAAGAAGTTGCTATATTAGCTGAAAAATTAAAAAGCCAATGTTCAGCGCAATACACTATTATTCATGCCGCTTTTTTAGAATTGTCAGCACCTTTAATACCTGATGGTATAAAGGTATGTGTTGATGATGGCGCAACATCAATTATTGTACTGCCTTATTTTTTAAATTCTGGGCGTCATGTTATTGAAGATATTCCAAGTATGATTAATGAAACAAGGGCGTTATACCCAGATATTGAAATAAATGTTGCGCCGCATATAGGGGCTTCACCACTTATTATGGATTTGTTAATTGCCTCTGCAAATACTACTGTAACTAACATGGCTTAATTAAAATAACATATACATACGTTATCTATGCATATGTTACTTTAACTAATACTTATTTTTATCTAGCGTTAATGAGTCATGCAAGTAATGTTAAAGTCTCATTATCGTTAATTTATTATTTTCAAATCATACTGAGTAAACAAATGAAATATCAAGGAAATTCCAGCTTCACCCATAAACAACAAGATAAGATTGGAATACTGATTACTAATTTAGGCACACCTGACGCGCCTAAAAAAACTGAGTTAAAAAGATATTTACGAGAATTCTTGTCAGATCCACGTGTTGTTGAGACTCCGCGCTTGCTGTGGTGGATGATCCTTAACTTGGTTATTTTAAATATTCGTCCAAAACGTTCTGCTAAAGCGTATAGTACTGTTTGGACAGAGCGTGGCTCACCGTTATTATTTCATACTCAAGATCAAAGTGATGGGTTGAATAAAGTACTAAAGCAAAAATATGGCGAGAATATAGTTGTTGAATTTGCCATGCGTTATGGCTCACCTTCCATCGATTCAGTGATTGATAACATGCTAAATCAAGGCGTACGTAAATTATTAGTGTTACCGCTTTATCCGCAATATTGTGCTTCTACCACAGCATCTACTTTTGATGCCGTAGCAGCAAGTTTAGCTAAAAAACGTTTAATACCAGAATTACGCTTTATTAACCATTATCATGATTTTCCTGGGTATATTGAAGCTGTAGCAGACAAAATTCGTCAACATTGGGAAAGTAATGGCCGGGCAGACAAGTTGATTTTCACTTACCACGGCATTCCAAAACGTTATCTGCTTAATGGTGACCCGTATCATTGTGAGTGTTATAAAACGTCTCGATTACTCGCAGAAAACTTAGGCTTGAATGAAGATGAGTACCTAGTTAGTTTTCAATCACGCTTTGGCCGTGAAGAATGGTTGCAACCCTACACAGACAAAACATTGATAGAGTTAGCGCAACAAGGCGTTAAATCAGTGCAATTAGTTTGCCCAGGTTTTTCAGCAGACTGTTTAGAAACCATTGAAGAAATCGGTATCGAAAATCGTGACTACTTTATGGACGCAGGTGGTGAAAGGTACGAGTATATTCCTGCACTAAATGCAGAATCAACGCATATTGATATGATGGCGAAACTAGTAGAGCAACATTTACAAGGTTGGTCTGTTAATAGTGACACAGCTCAACGTTTTGAATTAGCGACAACGTTAGGTGCGAAGGACTAATTTTAACCAGCTAAATTGTAATAACACCAAACGTATGGGCACAAGTATATGAACGCTGAGCATATAAAGACAAAGTATATAAAGACAAAGCACATAAATAAGATTAATCCCAAAGCACTGATACACAGTAAGTGGACTAAGGTTGAGGTGACAAAAAAAGAAAAGCATTTTGTTATCACTGTAGTTAAGTTTGATGAACAGCAAAACGTGATCGAATGCGTGATAGAAGCCGTGATGACCAAGAATGAATATAGTATTGACTGGCGTGAGCTAAAATTGCGTGATAAGTGGCTTATGGGGTGGAAATAGTTTGTTTAGCATCAATTTACTGACATCACTGTTTAAAATAATTTCAGGATGGGATACTTTTTAAAGCACTAAAGCACTAAAGCACTAAAGCACTAAAGCACTAAAGCAGTTGCGTTTATACTACTTTAGTGCTTTTTATTATGATTCTTTAACGTTTTTGCGTTACAAGTACCCGTACTGCAATCAATGGTTTTCATATTAAATGTTTTAGCTAAAAATGATGAAATTTGATGTCTATATTTAGCTAAGCCTAAATAGACCCAATGACTCACTGTTTTAATCACTGGCCAATTAAGTGGCGCAACCCAAAAACCTTTTCCAACCAGAGTCCATGCCCTGTGGGTAACTTCTAATCCTAATAAAACTTGCCCGTTATAATGTCCGTGGAGTATTTTCATTGCATCAGAAAATTGTACATTAGGGTATAGAGCTTCAAAGTCTGGTTGATGTATATCAACTAAGGTAATTAAATTATCGGTATCAAAATTTTTAAGATGACTCATTTCTGCGGCGCATAAGGGGCAGTTACCATCATAAAAAATGTTAAGCATGTTTATCTCCAAACAAGGTCATTAAATAGCTAAATTAATATTATTTAAATCAAATACTAAGTGCAGTTATGTATCTCGTATATAAATCGAAAATAACGATCAGGTAATGCAATCTATTGCTAATATTTCATAACCCAACTCTATATTTATTGTTTAATTAATCTATCACCGTCGATAGAAAGCTCTTCTGGTAACTTGTCTTTTTTTGCATAACTTAATCGAGATAACCGCTCAGTTACGTGGTAGCTATCTAACCCGGAAATATTAACCGTTTCTAACGATTCAATATCAATGTAACCGTCTTTTCGAATCGCGTGAGGCTCACAAATAATATTTGTTACTTTACCTATGACTAATTGGGTGTTGTTTGCAGCAACCGGTATTATTTCTTCAAGTGTTAACGCATACTTTAACAGGCTTTCTTTAACAAAAGGGGCGTTAACTTCATCAATAAACATAGGTGTTAGCCCTGTGTGTTTAAACTCGCATTGATCTGCATCGTAACGTGCTGATGTTTGATGAGCTGAACGCCAAATATTTTTATTTACTTGATTAATTGTATATTGCTTGGTTTGCAGGATGTTTTCTAAAGTATGTCGGGTAACTGTGTGTGGTCTGGTAATAAAACCGATGAGTGCAGGGGAGGCACCAAGATGAACAACAGAGCTAAACATTGCTAAGTTAGTTTGGCCTTGTTTATTGACGGTGCCAATAAGGTTAGCACTTTTAAAACCAGATAAACTGTTTATCAGTTTAGCTCTATAGCTGTCTGCCATATTCACTAATTCGAGGTAATTTAAATGTCGCAATTTATTTTATACTCAACGTTTAGTTTCATAATAAAGCCTATACGTACGAAAGCTAATTTAAGATCAAATAAATAGTGATAATTACTTATATTATTGAAGAACAATATAAGTAATTATAAACGTTAGTATTAATTGCTTTATTACTTTGTATTATGAGTGCTTTTTATTTTTCATCTGTGGATACTATCTGTTTTTGTATAACCCTATTTGTATACAAACGCATGATTACTTCGAACATAAACGCGATAAAGAAAATTGAAAGAATATAATAAACAATATTCGGCATTGATTGAGATGAATAGGCAATTGCAAAAAGTGCGGCACCAAAAGACCCAACAACGGCAGCGATAACGCAGAATATTTTGGCGTTAGTTTCTTTGATTTTAAATAAATGACCTGTATGCGTAAATCCTTGTATCAGTAATACCGAGATAGCCGCTATGCTGGCAATTTGACTTAAGTCGAACAATAAAATCATTGGGACTATAAGTAATGCAGAAATTAACAACCCTTCTGTGTTATTAAAAATATGGTATTCATATACTTCAGGTAAGTTACCTTCTTTTGCTAACGTGTAGCCAATTTGCGTTACCGCATACAGGGTAGCATTAATCGCTGATGCGGTAGCAAGTAACGCTGTGATGGCTATAATTTTGAATCCCCATTCACCTAGTGCAGGGCGAACCGCTTCAGCTAAAGCATAATCTTTATCTTCAATAATAGTTGCTAAAGAAAGGTTACCAAAAACGGCGAGAGCAACGGCTATATACAAAACAGTAACAAGAGCAATGGCAATAATCATCGCCTTAAGCATCGTTTTTTCAGGGCTCTCCATATCTTCAACGCTGTTAGTAATAACGCTAAATCCTTGGAAGGCAAAAAATGTTAATCCTAAGGCATAAAAAACATGTAAAGTCGCTGGCGCATTGGCTAATGTTAGGCGCGCAGGTTGAATATAAAATAATGCTATTACAGTAAAAATAATTAACGCGAATAGTTTAATAACCACAATTATATTTTCAGCTTTAGCGACAATTGAGGCGCCAATAAAGTTAATAATGACAAAAAAAGATAGTATAGAAACAGCGAATATATTGAGGATTAAGTTACTATCACTATTTGGAAAGTAAGTAGCAGCATAAGTGCCAAACGACTTACACACTGCTGCTATGGCGACTAATTGAGCAAAGTAAAATAGTACACCAAGCGCGCCCGAAAATACGCCTTCGCCGTAACCATGTATAAGATATTCTACAATACCTCCTCGGCTTGGGTAACGAACAGCAAGTTTACTTAATGAGTAACCACAAAATAATGCGATAACTGCGGCAATAGCAAAAGAGAAAGTAACTAGATTTCCGGCAATTACACCGGCTTCTCCAATAACAATAAAAATTCCCGCACCAACCATGGAGCCTATACCTAAAAATACCGCACTCCATAAACCAAATGCTTTTTTTTCTATGATCGATTCTGTTTTTAAATTCATCGTAACTGCTTTTTTATGTAGTATTTATTAATAAAGGAACTTTATTACAAAGAATATTTGTTATCTCTATGAAATAAAGTAACTATTGTATGGTTATTATCTACCTAATTTGCATAATGTCATTACTTTTTGAACTGTTTTTTAGAGAATTCTTTAGTAAGATTTAACGGTGAATAATTGAAGAAACTCTGACATTTAGCGATGCTACTTATTATTACTTAGTCATTACTAAATGCTTGTTAAATAATGCAGTAAATAACATTTACTTTGGCCAATAATATGACAAAGCAGTTATTGCTACCCCTAGTTTTATTGCTTTATTGTTTAATATTTAAATAAGTAAAATAAGCGTTGAAGGTGTTATTAACAACGTATTAAACTCAGGTTTTCAAGAAAGCTAAACATTAGGAATACTATTGAAAATATTCATTATTATTGTTTTGATGAGTATCATTGGCTGCACTTCGCAACCAAGCCATGATTATCAACAAAAAAGCAGGTTAGAGAACACAACAAAGAATAGTCATCCACACAACGTAAAAAAAACCGTTCCCATTGGCACTTGGGAAGGAATTAGCCGTTCAGGAGCAGAATTTAAAGTATTGAAAATTATGTCTAACAACCAGCATAGTTTAATTTCATATAATATTGCATCAGGTATGCAAATTAAAAAAAGTGTTTCATTCACAAATGAAGATATAGAATTTGATGAGTTTAACTGTCACATTTATACTCACACAGCAGATGAGAAGCTGCCATTAAAAATTATTCTTACAAAATTTTTAGATCAGGACTATCTAGTGACAGAAGCCGTTAAGCTAGGATCAGGAGAAATATACAGCTTAAACTACGGACTAAAAATAATTAATGTTGAAACAACACCTGAGCGATTTATTGCGCAAGAAACAGAAAAGTTAACCACGATAAGCTCAACACATAAAAATGAACGGTTTGGCTACTGGAGTGGAATACTCGAAATTTCAAATGAAGATCAATTAAAGTTTGCTACATTGGACTATCAACCTGGGCAACTAGCAACTTTTACGGTTTATACGCCTGGGCTACCATACCCAGCAAGAATGAATTTTAACCCCGATTGGTTACAGCAAAATGATGGTGAATTAAGCACTAAACTGCAAGGGGCTATTTTTGCTAGCGAAATAACCTTAAGATATCCTCTAAATGATTTGATTCAAGGCGACTTTGAACAGCGATTTGAACGTTATCCGGAACGGCTTATTAGTAATGGAAACTTCACTCTTTCGCGTGTTAAGCCATTAGAAGATTATAAACTATCAAAGTCGTTAACTAATCTGCTGAAAGCATTAGAATTACACTAAATAGATGAATGATAGCTTTGGAGCTTCAGCGGGCAGTGGAAGTTTAGTCTGACATTATTGTTTAGCTACAAGACTAAGGCCAAATCGCTTATTTCAAATACTCTGACCCCATTGATTATAATAATCGTAATAAAGTGATGATATCGAGCTGTGCTGAATTATTCAATATTTGCCTTAATGGATTTGCTTCAATCTCATACCAATCTCATTAGCTATGTGATCATTTCTACTTGCTAAAATCACCAACTACATCGTTATTTATTTAATAATTAGAACAACTAGTTATTTAAATAAATGCCTTGTATTTGGCAATTTTTTCTACGTATAAAATAGTTCACTTAATTAATGAAACTTGTATCAGTTTTTTACTGTTTAGCTCAGCTTTTTTGAGAAAATAAATAGTTAAACGTCGTCCCTATATTCGTTAAGTTTACTCGCATCAAACTACCTTTATTCAGATTAAAGTACTAATGAAATCACTCAAAATTCATACTAAAATCACAAAAAATCGCAATTGCTAACACTTAAGTTACATGATATTAATGTACTTGTTGTGAATTTTAAACAACAATATTAATAACATATCAACAAGGATTTAAGGATGAAACAATCAACTGTATTTACACCTAATATTATTGCGGGTGCAACACTCGCATTATCAGCTGGCTTTACAACAATTTCATATGCTGCAGATGAAGTAAAGAATGTAGAACGTATTGAAGTAACAGGCTCACGTATCAAGCGATCAGATATAGAAGGCCCCTCTCCGGTGCAATCTATAGGTCGAGCTGATATTGAAAATATGGGTTACGACAATTTACAGCAACTTCTTGAAAGAATGCCTGTAGCAGGTAGCGGTACATTTTCAACTCGTGGGAATAATCAAGATTCAACTGCTAACGGCTCAGCTGCGGTAAGCTTACGAGGCCTAGGGGCCGATGCAACACTGGTGCTGATCAATGGTCGCCGTGTATCAATTAGTGCTTTTGCTGAGGGTATCACTAACTCATTTGTAGATATTAACAGTATTCCTGTTTCTGCTATTGAGCGTATCGATATACTAAAAGATGGCGCTTCAGCTATCTATGGCTCAGATGCAGTAGCGGGTGTAGTTAACGTTATCTTAAAGAAAGATATTGATGGTGTTGATATTAATCTAGGCTATGGCGGTACAGATGGTCCAAATTATGAAGAAACAACAGCAAGTCTAGTTTGGGGGACTGCAAACGAAAAAAGTAGCGCGTCAGTTATTGTCGATTACTTTAAAAACACATCTCTTTCTTCTGATGAAATGGGGCGTTTAGGCACTGCAAATCAAGCTCCATATGGTGGTGAAGATTTCCGTTCATCTCGTGGTTTCCCCGGGTATTTTTATGTAGACGGTGTTAAAACGATTGATCCGGCTTGTCCTGCTGAAAATGCAACTTCAAGCGGTAGTTGTTTATTTGATTACGGCCCATATGGTTATATTACACCTGCATCTGAGCGTGTAGGTGCTATTTCTCAATTTGAATATAACTTTGATAATGGCATTACTGGCTTTTTAGAAATGGCAGTACAGCACAATACGTCTGTTGCGGCTGGAGCCCCTACACCACTAGATGAAGATGCAGGCTTAACTGTTCCAGCTAGCCACCCTAATAATCCATTTGGTGAAGACATTCAAATTGGTCGTTACCGTACAGTTGATGCAGGCGCACGCCAATGGGATATTGAGTCAGACACCTTACGTTTTGTTGCAGGATTAAAAGGCGAAATCAATGATTGGAGTTGGGAAACAGCGGTGCAAAAAGGTCGTAGTAAATCGCTGCAAACTGGCGATAGAACCCAAGGTTGGGTTCGCACTGACTTTTTACAACAAGAAATTGATGCTGGAAATTACAACCCGTTTGGCGGCACTTATAACGATGCGGCAGTTATCGATAGAATAACAACCAGTTTAGTACGACGCGGCGAATCACACATGACATCATTTGATGCAAATATTACCGGTGAAGCATTTAGTTTTGGTGATGATGTGATTATGATGGCGGCAGGTATCGAATATCGAGAAGAAGATGTAAACGATATTCCAGATGATCAATTTCAACGAGGCTTAATTTTTGGTACTGAATCTGTATCGGCTTCAGCAAGTCGTGAACAATACGCAGCATATGTTGAATTTTCAATCCCGCTTGCTGAAAACCTCGAACTGCAATTAGCAGGTCGTTACGATGATTATAGCGACTTTGGTACAACAACAAATCCCAAAGTGGCTCTGCGTTGGGCACCAACTGACGAAATAACTGTTCGTGGTTCTTGGGCGCAAGGTTTTAGAGCACCTTCGTTAGCGCAAATAGGCTTAGGTCCATCACAAAAGAGTCAATTTTTTGTTGATTCAGAACGCTGTGAACAAACAGGATTAGATTGCCAAGCACTTGATTACAATATTGAGTTCTCTGGTAACCCTGATTTACAAGCAGAAGAGTCAGAATCATGGAACGTGGGTGTTATTTGGGCTCCGATAGCTGAATTTGGTTTAAGTGTTGATGTATGGAGTATTACTCAAGATAACAAAATCGATGAAGAAGAGTTCGGCCCTATTTATGCTGCAGAATGTAGTAATCAAAATAGTACTGTGTGCGTTCGTTTAGACCCTACTGGTGGTGCAAGCTTAGGTACAATACAAAAAATACACAGCACATTTAAAAACTTATCATCGCAAGAAGTATCTGGTGTTGATATTTCAGCAAACTATAGTCACTCTCTTGATGACTTAGGTTTACTTAAATTTAATCTAGAGTGGGCATATCAAAATAAGTTTGAAAAAGATGGCCGTGATTACACAGGGGAATATGGTTACCCAGAGCATCGCTTTATTTTTTCAACTAACTGGGAAATTGGCGAGTTTAACACCAATGTAAATATCAGTTATGTAGGCGAATTTGAAGATACTCCTGATATTGACTTTGATGGCAATTTAGATTTTGATAGCAATACATCACGTATGATTGACTCACAAATACTAGTTGATTTACAAACGTCTTACCGAGTTACTGAATCTATTAAATTATCGTTAGGTGTTAATAACTTATTTGATGAAGAGCCACCATTTGCAATTGGTGATGGCGATGGTGATTTATACGGTTATGCATCAGCTGTACATAATCCTCGTGGTCGTTATTTGTATACTAAAGTAAGATTTTCTTTCTAAATAAAAGACATAAAAAACCGCCAGTTGGCGGTTTTTTTATTTAAAATTAAGGACTAAATTATAGCTCGCCTTCGTTTTTAGTTAAGAACTTAGCAACGTTTCAGAGCTTGCAATTAACCAATTAACAAGGACATATATTGACGCTCTCCATAAATCAAGTCGAACTTAAGTACTTTCACTTTATTGTTTTGCTCTGATATATTCTATAAGCGAGTGTGCTAGTTAACTTGTGCTTCGCTATTTTGGCCAACAATTTTAGCCTTTATTTGAGACGTTAGGTTTATTCAAGGTAATCAAGTGTATCGAACCTTTTTAATATGTAGCCTTCTCATTTGTGCCTACTTTTCTATAGGAGCATATTTGCTGTACGAGCAGATGCCACGCTATTTATTTCCAAATATTATTTTAACTTCTACAACAGAAGAGCTACACACATTGAAGTTTTACGATTCATTCAACAATGAATTACTTGTTCGTGAGTACGGGCAATCTGAAGATCAATGTATTGTATTTTTTCCTGGACGTCACGGAGGGATAAAAAAATACGAAGAAACACTTTTTAGAGCTTTCCAAAATAATAACTTCAAGGTGTTCTCTATTTCGTATTCGGGACAAGATGGAGCTATAGGTCGAGTAGATAATATTGCATCTTTAATAAGGTTAATTACTGATGCAATGACAACTATTTCGTTAAATTGTCCTCCCGAAAAAACAATTGTTTATGGCCGCTCTTTAGGAGCAACTGTTGCAGCACACTCTATAGAAGAAAATAAAGTATCAGGACTCATTATAGAAGCTGTTGCTCCGTCATTATCGGTTGCAGTTAATAACTACTTAAATTCAAAGTGGTATTTAAGCCCACTGAGAATTTTGCCAATAGAGCACTTGCTTTCAAAAGACTATGACTTAAGCGAACCTCTTTCTTTATTAAAAGCAATTCCTGTTAGTATTTTTCAAGGTACTAAGGACTCACAAACACCTTTAAGTCAATTACAACAAAATTGGAGTTATGGTGGCAATGTCTCGCTACATATAGTTAATAACGGTGGTCATTCAAATACATATATACAAGCAACAAACGAAATTGTTAAAGTAGCAAACAGTATGTTGGTGCACCCATAAATCTAATAAGGCACTCAAAAAGACAAAAAACAGTTATTTTGCTGTTTCGTTGCTTATTTTAGCAAACATTTTTGCCTATTATTTTAAGTGTTTGTTGTTCATGGAGAGTTGATGAGTTCTACGATTAAGAAAGTCCTATTTAATTTTGGTGGCTATTCCTTTTGGATATTATTAGTTCTTTGGGCTGTTTTTTCATTTTTTCTCAAAGGTTGTGAATCTACTTGCTATCATGAAGTAGTAAAATCTGTAACTTCTCCTGACGGAAAACAAGTAGCTGAAATATCGATTGGCGATTGTGGCGGAGCCACAACAGATTTCTTTGGTGGTGTTGATGTAAAAAGCGATAACCCCGAATTAACCGCAGAAAATCTATTTACCTTTGATGGTCGTCCCGAAGAAACGGGACTTGAAGTACGCTGGGTTAGTAATACAGAATTAATTATTAGTATTTCTGATCTTTATAAAGCTCGCTACATTAACCCCAATGGTAGGAAAAGCGCCGGTTTAAAAGTAAAATATGAGTATCGTAAATAGTACAGTGAGTTTCTAGCTATAGTCCCAGACATTACCAAGGTTGATGTGTGCATTTGTTAGAATAATTTAGCGATTATTTGCTCCGGTATAAATAATTTAATCCGCCGCTGATATTTAGCCATAATAAATACCACCCCGAAAACAATACCAATAATACATAGAGCCAATGCATGCCATAGCCGCTGTGCAATGGATATGATTGATTTATTAATCGGTATTGCCATGGTAGGGTGTCTGAACGCTGCGACATTATCATTTTATTTTGTTGTGGATATACATTAACAGAGGTACGGCCATTAGGGTGCCATTCGTTATTTAGCTGAAATCTGAATCGATAAAAACTATATTTATTGACTTTATCTAAGTCAGGTATTTGTAAAAATGTCGGCCAACCATCAGGTACCTGTATCAATGCTAAAGCTAACGCCTTGCTTGGTGTATTAGGGTTCGTGTTAGCAGATATTTCAATACTTGGTAGTACTTGTAATGGAGGCAATATAGGACTAATTTGTTTTTGCCACATCATTACAGCCCCAGTAAATACAATGATAAATAACGTTGGAGTAAAAACTATCCCACTGTGTCGATGAAATTGCAGTAAGGTCGCTGCTTTACGGCCTGTCCATGGAGTAACTTTAACAAAGCGCCAGCGAAACCCTTTACGGCCAGGCCACCAGAGATATATTCCTGATAAGGTTAAGACTACAGCAATAATGGAACTGAAAAATAGTAGCCACTTACCAATACCTCCTGTTAGTAATTCAACATGTATTTTATGAAAAAAATGTAAAGTGTCCATCAACCACAAATTATTGTTGAAAGGGGCTAATGTCTCAATATTAAGTAAAGTATGATGATCATTAATTTCGGTTATAGTCCAATAAGGTTGATCAATATTTGGCGCTTTAATACGTTTGATAGCATATTTTTGGGCTATGCTTACTACTTGATCAAATTGCTTCACAATCATTCCAACTTGATAATCTTTGGGCAACTCTCCCTGCTGGCTAACAAATAGCTCTATTAGTTTGTTTTTATATGTTAATCCGATGCCAGTAACTGCTGATAGTATTAAGGGGAGCATGGCTATGATTCCTAACCATCTATGCCAGAATTTAAGTTTTAAACCAGTTGCTAGTTTCATGATTTCTCTAAAATAAAGGAATTAAGGCTCCAATTAAGAAGCCTTGTTTATACAAATAATATATTAACGATTTTAGTGATTAAAAGCTTATTTGATATGCTGCCGAAAATGAACGTCCGATCCCTTTAAAATTACGTAAATCATTAGGGTTAGATTGAGAATAGTAAGAGTAATAATCTGTATTCGTTAAGTTTTGAATAGCGAGTGTTACTTGTCCCGAAAATACAGCAATATTCGCACTGAAATCAACGGTAGTGTAACCGTCAAATTCATTCACAATGTCATTATCACTATTTCGTTGTTTTCGATCTAATAAATGGTTCACTTGCAAACGTGTTGTCAAAATATCATTCCAGTCGCTATCCCAACTAATATTAATACGATCAGGCGAAATATCTGAGCCCCCTAGGTCGCTGTCTACACTACCATTTTCATCAGAATCATAACGACCATCAGAGTTTGCATAACGTAAGCCTAAACTATCTGTTAATGAAAATGCCCAATCGGCACTAAACTCAAAACCATCTACTTCTGTCATCTCTCGTTTAACAGAGTAAATACCATCTTCATCAGGCTCTAAACGTTGACCAAAATCGCTTTCTGAAGTGTAATAAGTTAATTGCGCTTGTATGTCATTACCTCTATATTCAAGACCTAGTTCTGTATTCTCAGTAAGAATAGGCTTTAAATCTAAAAAGAACTCGACACTTTGGTTAGGTATATTAATGCCACGTAATACACGACCTACATCGGGCATTGAAAATGCTTCAGCATAATTAGCAAATACACGCCAGTTATCATTTAATTTGTAGGTACCTCCTAAATTGATTAACGTTTCAGAGAATTCTGGTGAACCGCCCTCAACAAATTGGCTGCCGTAAGAAGCTAAAGTAGTAAAGTCATCAACATCTAGTTTAGCTACCTCATGACGCACACCAGCAGTGATATTCAATGCTGTTATACCTGAGTATTCTACTTGAGCATACGGAGCATAATTAATGTATTGTGTCTCGGGTACCCAAGTTCGGCCTGTTTGCACTAATGCTTGCCATGTTTGATCTTGTAGTATGTCAAAACCATACACTAAACTTATTGGTAACTGCATTAGTTCATCATTGACAAAAGTAACTTTCATTCCCGTCTTTTCAGAATTATTTTGAGACTGATCAATTAAGTTTTCTCCATATTCAGCGTCTTGAAAAGTTGCAATTGGACTTACTTGAGCACCGTAAGTAGCAGCAAAGTCTTGATGAAAGACCTTAATAGATAAACTTTGACCTAAAAAGTCTTGTTTTGAATAATTGATACTTGCGGTTGTCGCTTTGTTTTTAGCTGGATCACCAATTATGTCACCTTTGACAGCCGTACTGGGTATATCAGCATCTACATCGCCAGCAACAGATACCCAACTATTATTACCTTTAATTTGATATTGATTAACCATCAATTCAACACGACTATCCTCCCATTCATAACCAGCCTTAATAAAACCATCAAAGGTAGAAGTATCCATAGTGTCACCTTGGGTATTATCTACGCCAACTATTTCACCATCTGCATCATAGGCCATGCCAGTATCACGTAATGTAAATGCCATTAATAAATCAGAATTTTTCCACCGATTGGCTAAACTATAACTTATCCCAAAGCTTGCACTTTCCCCTATATCTTCCGGTTGGAATTGAGTATCAATCTTTATCTTTTGCTCAAATTCTTTAGTGGGTTTACGGGTAATTAAATTAATAATACCACCAGCAGCACCTAATCCATGGATAGCATTAGCTCCGTGCAACACCTCAATTCTTTCTAATAAAAATGGATCTATAGTATGCCCATCTCGACCACCATCTCGTAATGGATTCGATTGTGGCACACCATCAATTAGATATAGAGGACTACGGCCTCGCATAGTTTCACCTGAACCGCTCATCTTTTGTCTGCTTGGAGAGAAGCTTGGGACTAAATTTCCTAATACCGTTGAAATATCATGCTGAATAGACAACTGCTGCTCTAACTCTTCAGTATCAATAACAGTTATAGTGTTTGGAATTTGGCTAAGTGGTTTCTCTACACGAGATGCGGTAATGACGACGACTTCATCAACATCTCTTGAAGTGGGTGATGTATCTTTGATGTCGTCGGCGAGTACATGGCTTGAGAAATTAAAGCAAGAAATAATGGCGCAGCTAACGAGTGATAATTGTAATTTCATAGGGTATCCATCAAAATTAAGTAGAATATTATAAAGAACTATTAGTTTGAAAATAAATAACGAAAGGAATATAAATAAAAATCGTTCTCATTACAATTTATTTATTTAAAAATAGAATATTATTAAATAAGTCACCTTATAAATAATCTCAGTAGATGAGTGATACTTGAGATAAGTTGTATGAGGGTTTTTTAATATAAAATTAATGATTTTACTAGACTCTAACTGGCCTCAGAAAATAAAAAGTTAATGTCAGCTTTTGTCTAGCAGTTATTGTAAGTCGCAGAGTTTTACAAAGACTACTTCGTCAGAGCAGGGCCTTTAAAAACGTAATAGTGAACGTCTATTTATTACTTGGTTTCATCTGAAGTTAATACAGGTAATTTTTAAATACAGCTAAAGCTTACCTGTATTTTTTACGTACTTAATTAGAGGTATTCACCGGCGTTGTTGAAGTGCTTTCTTCTATGTCATCACAAGTGCTGCCGTTACTTTTACGGCAAGTATTTAACCTATCTTGTTCTGATTTATCGTTGTTTAATACTTGTTGTAAGTCTTCAGTGCGTTGCTTTACTGCGACCCCATAACTATGGTCATCGCCCCATAAATCAGCGAGTGCAGTTAATGATTCATTGTCATGTTTAGCAAATATTTCACCTGCTCGCTTGGCATCGGCCTGATCATTACCTAAGAGGGTGAGGGCTTCAACACCTAAGTTAAGCGCTGAATCAAAAGTTTCACGCTTAAATGTCTCAATACCAAGATGCATTAATTGGTAAGCATGGCGGCGATCAATTGCTCGTGCGACAATTTTTAGGTGAGGATAGTATTTTTTGGCCATTGTTGCTATTTGAAGTACTTTGTCAGCATCATCAATGGCGATAACCAATAATTGTGCTCCATTTGCACCAGAAGCGGTTAGTAAGTCTAAACGTGCAGCGTCACCATAAAAGACTTTATTACCAAAGCGCCTTAATAATTCTATTTGGCTAGGACTATGGTCAAGAATGGATAAGTGATATCCCTGTGCTGTTAATAAACGACCAATAACTTGACCAAAACGGCCGTAGCCGGCAATGATGACATTTTTAGTCGCTTCTATTTGTTCAGGCTTATCGAACGATTTTTGTGAGTTATCTTCGCGGTTGATAACTTTGTCATAAAACATCAATAACAAGGGAGCCATTAGCATTGATATAGCGACAACCAACGTGGTGAGTTTTGTTTGTTCTACGCTGAGAATTTGTAGTGTGCTGGTTAGTGATAACAATACAAAGGCAAATTCACCTCCTTGTGCTAACGCTAGAGTAAACAGTAATTGTTGTTTGCTTTTCATTTTAAATACGTAAGCAAGGATATATAAAACGAGCGCTTTAATGGCAATTAACCCAACGACAAAGAGCATAACATTACTAAACTGTGCTATTAATAACGGGAAATCAATTGATGCACCCACGGTAATAAAAAATAAGCCAAGTAATAGCCCTTTAAAAGGCTCGATATCAACTTCTAATTCGTGTCTAAATTCACTTTCTGCTAAGACAACACCGGCTAAAAATGTGCCTAAAGCAGAAGACAAACCAATTTTTTTCATAATGACAGCAATAACAATCACTAAAAACAAAGCGAAAAGGGTAAATAGCTCGCGTAAACGTGTCTCTGCTATGTAACGAAATAGTGGTGTCGAAATGTACTTGCCTGCAAATACTATTGCAGCAATGGTCGCTAGTGATATTAATACTTGTGCGTAAACAGGAAAGTGCTCTATTAAGTTTCCATGGCTTGAGGCAACGTCAACGTTACCTATTTGGGTAAAAGCGAGCAGTGGCAATAAAGCTAGAATTGGAATAACCGCTATATCTTGAAATAACAGTACAGAGAAAGCGTTTTGGCCGGCTTCTTGTTTTATCCAACCTTTTTCGGTTAAGGTTTGTAATACAATAGCAGTAGATGATAATGCCAGCATAAGCCCTATGGCTAATGAAGTTTCCCAGCGTAAATTTAATATAAAATAACCAATAGCAAAAAACAGTGCGCTAGTCAGTAAAACTTGTAATCCACCTAAACCCATAATGGAGTGTCTTAATTTCCATAGTCTTGAAGGTTGTAGCTCTAAACCGACTAAAAATAACATCATAACTACACCAAATTCTGCAAAATGCATCACGTCAGTTTGGTCGCCAACAAGTCCAAAAGCAAAAGGGCCAATAATAATGCCAGCAATGAGATAGCCAAGCACGGAGCCTAAGCCTAAACGTTTGGCAATGGGGACAGCGACTATGGCTGCGGCTAAATAGATGACTGCCATTTCTAACATAGGTTTCTCTTCTTATTGTTTTAACAAAAATTACGTATCAGTATTTTTATGATGATGTAATACCCCTAGCAAGCTCTGAGTGGGAACTAACTTAATGGACTTGGTATATACCTTCTCATAAAATAATGTGGTCACTTGTTATATGAAACGGGTATTATCTAGATATTTTTATTTTTACTATAAAGCATTAATTAAATAAACTTAGTGTTATAAAAAGTACACGAAATCATCACAGTAAAAAATGCGCTCTTGCATATTTTCATGAATGTAGAAGAAATTAATGTCATGTAAACTTTTATATAGTGTTTTAGGGACTACTTCAATTTGTATTAGGTTAGCTTTAGGATCTTAATGACCCAAATAACGCAAAGGTTTATGACTGGATATCTGAAAAAATCATTATACTCCGTAAAGTTGTTAACTGTAAAATTTGTAGCCTAATCTGTACCCGATAAAATCGAAGGCTCTATACTTATTTAGAAGAGAAGAGGGTAGGTGAAACTATGCCAATTAACAATAATTATGCTCTAGTTTTAATCCGTTCGTTGAATACTAATAACCCTATCTTCCACATGTTGTAATAATGGTTCAAGCTCATGAACTGGAGAATTGAACCAATAATCTTTATCTTTTGATAGTACTAAAACAGGCATACGTTTATGGTATTGACCACATTGAGTATTGGGCTGAGTGGTTAACGTGACTAGCTCAGTATGCTCACGTTGAAATAATATACCAGCCATATATAAGGGCATTTTATTCGCGTGTTCAAATAAATATTTAACCTTTTTGCCATCTTCTGTTCTCCATTCAAACCAACCGTTGCAAGGCACTAAACACCTCTGGTTTTGGAATGCTTCCTTAAAAGTTGGCTTGATCGCTACCGTTTCAGATTGAGCATTAATAATTAATTTTTTTGACCAGTTAGGCTGAATACCCCATAAGGCATTTACTTGTTGATAGCTTGATCCACTATGAACTATTGTGGCTACCGATTGGCTTGGACGCAAATCAGCATTCGTTTCTACGCTGTAATGCGTATTAAATAGCTCGCTCACTATTGGTGTTAAATTGTTGTTTACACTAAACCGACCACACATACTGACCTCAACATTCTTATTTTAACCAAAACGCTATTAACATAGTATTTTAGGGATATCTGACCATTTACTGGTGTAACTGGGTGAGAGAAAGTTACGTTTCATTGCCCATTTATCATTTTTCTCCGCAACAGCTACTTCAACGGTTCCTCGACCATAACGATGATTTACTTGGTCATAGCACTTCATTAATGGTGGATTATTTATACCTAGCGTAAATAAATCTTGTTGCTGAAATTGGCTGTTTTCTAATGCAATACCACCTACGCCACAGCGATAAAACGCTACGCCTTGTGTATAAATATTATCAAATACGAAAGAAATAGCACCCACGACTTTTAAAGTGTTGTCCGTAGCGACAGGAAATTCATAAACAAAGGACTTCTTATAATAGTTATCGTCATGTGGCGAGCTTGATGCAAAGATAACTAACCGTTTAATTAAAGACCCTTGCCTTCTTACTTTTGTTACGACAATACTCGCATGACTTGCTAGTGCAGCTTTAAGTACATGCTCATCAGTAACTCGCTGCCCAAAGCTGCGGGTAGAAAATATCTCTTGTTTATCTTGCCCTATTTCATCCCATTGTAAACACGGCATGCCATTTAATTCATTTACGGTGCGTTCAACGGCTACACTAAATTGGCTACGCATTACTTTAGCTGATTGATTGGCTAAATCCCAACCAGTTTTAAGCCCTAATAAACTTAACCGCCTACCAAGCTTGTTACCAATACCCCATACATCCGTGAGTGACATACGAGAGAGTATATCTTTACGAGAGTTAGCATCGTCAATAACAGCAACACCATCAAAGCCCGATAATTTTTTTGACGCATGGTTAGCCGCTTTAGCTAGTGTTAGCGTTGATCCAAAGCCAACACCAACAGGTAAGCGTGTCTCCCGCCAAACAGCCTTACGTATTACATGCCCGTATTGGTGCCAATCATCGATACAGCTAAAGTTTTTGAAATGTAAAAAAGACTCATCGATAGAATAAATGTAGTGATTATCAGAAAATCGAGCGATAACGTTCATCATTCGCTCACTTAAATCCGCATAAAGTTCATAGTTTGAAGAGCGAACAACAACGTTATGCTTTTCTAAAAAATCTTTAATTTTAAAATAAGGTATGAACTTAGGTACACCAAGCTGCCGTGCCAAAGGACAAACGGCACAGATACAGCCATCGTTATTAGTTAAGACGACAACAGGTTTATGTCTGATGCTCGGATCAAATACTTTTTCCGCACGAGCATAGAATGAAACGGCATCAACTAAGCCAAACATGATAATAATGTGGGTAATTTCTTATGCAATCTAAAAGATACTGTTACTACACCTTCTATCTGAAAATCATCTGATGCTGTTATTTTAATGGCTTTATGTTCATCGGATGCAGATAATAAAAGTGCCTTATCCGTATCAATAATTTTGCATACAAAGCATCCGTTAAAGTTAGCAACAATAACAGCGCCATTACTTATATGTTCAGCTCTATCAACAACAAGAACATCGCCATTAAATATTCCCCTTCCTTCCATTGATCTACCATTAGCCAAGCCAAAAAATGTCGCATTAGGGTGTTGAAGTAATAACTCCTCTAAAGATAAATTTAATTCTTTATATTCTGCAGCAGGAGACTCAAAACTTGATACACCTGCTTCAATATAAATAGGTATTATTTTCATAAATAAATCACTTTACTGTTTATTTGTACAGTATATCGATTTATTTAAATATATAAAGGTAAATATATCAATTATAACTCGCCTAAAGTGCATAGTTATCTGGTAATCAGTCTCTCACCATATTGTTTAGATTCTACTATTATTGAATCTTACAAAATAAGTAGTTGAAAAATCTGTTTATTTAAATTTTAGCGACTGAGACTATTAATTCTTATATAAAAAGAATAGAAACGTTAACAACAGCAAACCAAGATAAGAGCAAGTATCATTGAATTTCATAATGGATATTACTGGTACTTTTCAGTAATATCCAAGGTATCGCAATAATTTTAAATATATGTTTCCTAACAGTTTGTAATTATGGGATATTAATAGCAATTAAAGGAAAGTTTTCTGTCGAAGATGGGGAGCTGATTTATAAAGAATTAAAAAGACCGCTAAGTATATAGAAGAGCTTACTTCTTTCTGTCAAAATTTTTGGTCAAATATATATTTGAATGACGTTAGCGAAGTTATAAATTTAGAAAATATTAAAAATAGGAATAATCAGGATGACTATGCGTTTATGGACTTTTAAAAGACCTTTTCACTATGACGGTAACAATTATGAAGTGAGATACTCTTTTTCACTTAAAACTTATACGTCAGAGCTTTTTTATAATGGAACACTCGTAGACAAATGCTCTCATTTATTTGATGGTGATTTCAAAGTGGTTGTGCATAAGTTTCAACCTACCAACCAAGCCAATAATCAAACCAATAATCAAGCTAAAGAATTACAGGTTTCAGTTGGCTACTTTAGTTGGTTGAATGTTGGTATCGAAGTTAGGGAAGGTAGCAGCTTAATTTACGAAAGTCACCCAGGCAAAGACATTCACTTTGCAACTAATAAACTTAAAAATTTAGGTGTTTCTCACAATTCAATAGAGGCAAATGATCAAAGAAAGCTTCAAAGTGAAAAATGGCAAAAAAACAAACCTTCTATTTTCGCTGATATAGGCACTGGCGCTGCATTTTTTATCGTAGCAAAAGTAACAGGAGACTTAACTATAGCAGCATTTACGGGCGTTGTTTTAGGGTTAGCACTCGTGGTTGCCCAACGCTTTGTAAAAGTCGACTTACTAGGTGGATTCGCAGTATTTGGAACGATAATGCTTTTAATATCAGCAATATTCTCCATCGCCTTTCAAAGTGAGTATTTAGTTCAACTCAAGGGGACGTTTATGGGATTACTCAGTGCATCAGCCCTTATAATAGACGGAGTGTTTAATAAAGGTGGTTACTTTGGAACCCGTTTTGAGAGGTACTTAAATTCCCCTATTCAACATAGATACTTTGTCCTAGGTTTAGCATTGATTGGTCTATGTATGGCAGGATTGAATTATAGTGTTGCAAGTCAACTAACCGAAGATCAGTGGCTCACCTATGACACCTTTGTTGAAACACCGATTTATCTCGTGATGTTTTTTATTCTCGTTTGGCGTGCAGGAAAAAAGCTAGCCTAGGACGCGAAAATGAAATAAACGAATGTTAAACGTCGATATTTGTGTGGTATTTATTACCTCTTAATTTATATTTGGAAATTTCATACAAATAAATATGGGTAACCAAGCTATCGTATCTATTAAATGGATAATACTATTACCTCCAATTTAACTAACCCTAGCATTATCACTCAACATGAAATGACTATGGATATGATCACTTTAGTAATACAAAATAAAGTATTGAAATTCGGGTTTCATTAGAGAATAACATTTTAAATATTAAGGAAAATATCATGATAAACTCAATGAAAGCTCTGACTAAGTACTTAACCTGAACTCGGTTTAAGATGTTTTTAATCCATTGAAATAGTTACTAATAAAATTTAACGATGAAGCAAGTAAAAGTAGCTGTTAGAGAAGAATATATTAAGCCGATCTCAGGTTATTTAGCAATATCAGCTTCTGCCATAAATAATTCATAGGTTACGGCAATAAATCCGATTTAACTCTTTTCAACTTGAAGCTTTAATATCATCTACTTTTGTAGAGCTTAATGCAGCCATAAACGATAATTATTTCCTACAACCACGTTAAGAAGTTAATATGGTTGTAGGAATTATTTGGTATTCATATTCGCTAATAAATTATCGAGTTGTTTATTCATTGCTTGTAACGCTTGTACCGACATTCCTGTTACAGAAAACATTTGCGTAGGAATGTTTTTAGCTTGCATTTTTAATTCACAGCCAATGTTAGTCAGCTTTATTTCAACACTGCGTTCATCTGCTTTATTACGAACGCGTGTCACTAGATTTTGCTTCTCTAAGCGTTTTAATAATGGTGACAAGGTACCAGAGTCTAAATCAAGTTTTTCACCTAACTGCTTAACTGAAGTGGTTGCTTTAGTATTATTAGTTTCCCATAAAACTAACATCACTAAATACTGCGAGTATGTTAGTCCTAGCTTTTTTAATACTGGACTATAATGGCGGTTCATTAGTTTGCTCAGGCTATAAAGCCGAAAGCAAAATTGATTTTCTAGTTTTAAACTTTCATCTTCATTCATAGATACTTACCTAGGGTTTATAGAAGCTTTTCAATGTCAGATTCTATTGCTGCAGGTTTAGTTGTTGGTGCATAACGTTTAATTACTTTGCCTTCTTTATTAACTAAAAACTTAGTGAAATTCCATTTGATACGCTTAGAGCCTAGTACGCCTGGTGCTTCAGATTTTAAAAAGTTAAATAGTGGGTGAGTATTATCGCCATTCACATCAATTTTGCTAAATAAAGGAAATTTAATATTAAAACGTAAATCACAAAACTGCTTTATTGCTTCATTATCGCCTTTTTCTTGCTGCTTAAATTGGTTACAAGGAAAGGCAAGTACTTCTAAACCTTGGCTTTGGTGCTTTTGATAAAGATTTTGTAAGCCTTCATATTGTGGGGTAAACCCACAGTCACTCGCGGTATTCACAATTAACATGACTTTGTTTTTATAAGTTGATAATTGAATTTCTTCACCAGCATTATTGTTAGCCGAAAATTGGTATATGTCGTTATTCATGCTTATTCCTTAGGCTTATTTTATGGTTAGTTTGTTTATTTTAAATTAAATTGTGCACAATTTAATTTTGCATACTCTATATTGTTTTTATTTTAATTGCAAAAAAGGGTAAACTTCAGCCATAAAAATTAATTACCTTACAAAAGTCGGAAAATAAAAATGAATCCAATTATTCAAATGTTAAAAGAAGAAAATGTTAGTGAACAAAAAATCAATGAGCTTTTTGAAGCGTTAACAGAAAACCCTTTAATGGCTATGGGGATTATTCAACAATTAGGTATTCCACCTGAAAAACTACAAGCTATTATGGGGGTTGTGATGACTCAACCAAGCTTGATTCAGGAGGCTGTAGAAGAGCTAGGTTTAGACTTTTCAAAAGTTGAAGCAGCAAAAGCTAAACTGAAAGAAGGTTTGTAGGATCATTATGCAAGAAAATAATACTAATAGTTTGTCAGCATTACTAACGCAAATTAAACAACAATCAGCCACTGTTGAATTTGAGCAAGTAATGCAAGTTATTAAAGACAGTTATAATTATCAACCAACGTCTTTCACTAATGGTGAGCTTGTTAATCAAGCGGGCACCAATGAAGGTTCATGTAAAATATTTTATTTTGCGCAATTAAATGAGCTAAATCAGCAACAAACATTAGCGTGTTTTGGTCGGTATTATCGTGAAGATGTGTTGGAAAACCCACTGGGTGATGATCACGGTAATATTAGAAATTTTATAAAAACAGGTTGGCAGGGTATTAAATTTGACGCTATTGCTTTAGCGCTTCTACCGTCAGCTTAAAAGTCGTGTTAAATATTTTATAGTTTTTTGATAAATCCGTTTTGTTAAATCAGAACAACGCAATAAGGATGAGTATAATGAAAGTAGCATTTATTGGCTTAGGTGTAATGGGATACCCAATGGCAGGGCATTTACAAAAAGCGGGTTATGATGTTTGTGTGTATAACCGAACAACAGAAAAAGCTAAAAAATGGCAGGCAGAATTTTCAGGCTCTTTCGCACAAACACCGGCTGAAGCTGCTAACGATTGTGAGATTGTTTTTTGTTGTGTTGGTAATGATGATGACTTAAAACAAGTTGTTCTTGGTGAGCAAGGGATATTCACTGGTATGCCTACTGGTAGTATTTTAGTTGATCATACAACGGCATCAGCAGAAATTGCGGTAGAGCTTGCTACTATTGCTGAACAAAATGGGCAATACTTTTTAGATGCGCCTGTTTCTGGTGGGCAAGCTGGCGCAGAAAATGGCGTATTAACGGTGATGGTTGGTGGTGACGAAACCGTCTTTGCTAAAGTTGAACCCGTTATGGGCGCATTTGCCCGTTTTAGTCAATTAATGGGTTCCGTTGGCTCAGGCCAGTTAGCAAAAATGGTGAATCAAATTTGTTTTGTTAATACCGTTCAAGGTTTAGCTGAAGGCTTAAACTTTGCGAAAAAGGCAGGCTTAGATACAGATAAGTTACTTGATACTATTGGCAAAGGTGCGGCTGGCTCTTGGCAAATGGATAATCGGGGGAAAACGATGTGTGCTGGAGAGTTTGATTTTGGTTTTGCTGTCGATTGGGTAAGAAAAGATCTTGCTATCGCCTTTAATGAAGCTGAAAAGTTAGGAGCTGATTTAACCGCCACTAAACAAATTGATGGTTATTATCAAGAAATTCAAAACGCGGGTGGTAACCGTTGGGACACCTCAAGTCTTATTTCTCGTTTCAAAAAGTAGCAGTTTCGAAAGTAATGTTATAAAAAGGTAACACCGCTTGAATAGTTTTTAAATCAGCGCCAGACTAATTATCTGGCGCTGATACAAAGCGTGTATAGTGGCTAGGTTATAGATTAAACACTAAAGGTACAGCCGTTAACATTAATAGTACTATCATAAATATAGCGGCGATATTAAGCCAAAACCCTGCTCGGGCCATATCGGCAATGCGTAATTCACCAGAGCTAAATACAATTGCATTTGGTGGGGTTGCTACTGGCATCATAAACGCACAACTAGCAGCTAAAGCAGCCGGAATAACTAGCATCATAGGTCCATCAGTTAAGGTAACTGATATTGGCCCTAATAAAGGTAAAAAGCTAGCAGCAGTTGCGGTATTACTCGTTATCTCAGTTAGGAATAATATCGTAACGGTAACAACCAAAATAGCAGCAATAAGGGGAATGTTTGATGTTGCTTGAAGTTGAATCGCGATAAAGTCTGCAAGCCCTGATTGTTTAATTAGACTTGCTAAGGCTAAGCCACCACCAAAAAGTAACAGTACGCCCCAAGGTAATTTCTTGGTGTCTTCCCAAGCTAAAATGCGTATATCTTTTTTTCGGTCAACGGGGACAACAAAAAGCAGTAAAGCTACAAACATAGCAATACCGGTATCTGATATAGCAAGCCCAGTAATACTGGCGATTAAAGGCCTTAAGATCCAACTGATAGCTGCAAACGCAAAGAAAAATAGTACTAACTTTTCGCCTTTACTCATTGTACCTAATTCTTTCAATTTACTTTTAAACATATCATGTGTATCAATATGTTCACCTTCGTTAACTTGGTAACATATTTTTGTGAGAATTAACCAGCATAGTAATAATAATACTGCTGTTAATGGTACGCCTACAATCATCCACTGCGCAAAACCGATCTCAATGTTATAGCTATCAGCTAAATATGCAGCCATAAGCGCATTAGGTGGTGTACCAATTAATGTAGCTAAACCACCAATGCTGGCAGAAAAAGCAATAGCTAAAAGCATTGCTTTTGAGAAGTTTTCTTGTTTTTCACCACTTTGTTTTTGCTTTACCATTTCAATAATGGATAGTGCTATAGGTAACATCATTACTGCCGTTGCTGTATTTGACATCCACATAGATAAAAAAGCAGTAACTAACATTAAGCCACCAATTTGGTGACTGGGTTTAGTACTCGCTAGAGACATTGCCTTTAAGGCTATTCGTCTATGTAAATTCCAACGTTCCATCGCAATGGAGATAAAGAAACCACCAAGAAAAAGAAATATTAGCGGATGAGCATAAGAAGAGGTTGTTAACTTAATTGGGGCTATACCTACAATAGGTGCAACAATTAAAGGTAAAAATGCGGTAACAGAAACAGGGGTTGCTTCAGAGATCCACCATATTGCCATCCATAGGGTTAGTCCTAGAGTATGCCATGCTACAGCAGACATACCATCAAAAGGAGAAGGGGTTAATAAAGTGATCAGCATTATTGCTGGTCCTAGTAAAAGCATTCGTAATGGTGTTTCTTTGTCTTTAATCTCTGTCATAAATTCACTCCCGATAGTGTTTTTTATAATAATTCTAATTTATACATAGCAAAGACGTTGCCATGTTTTTATCTTATTGTTAAATATGTATTTTATTTATATTTACTCTGTTTTTAATTATTATATGTATTGAAATCCCCCCATGATTTAATAGCTATGTGTGGAAAACCGCCCTTGAATACATAGCAAGAAAATTTATAAGAGTAGTAAGAAATAGTTTAGGTGATATGGCTATTAGGGAGGTGTTGGCTATGCTGTGCATCGTTAATTTTATCTTTTGATGAAAATACGGTTATGGGGGGAATTCTATATACAAAATCAATCGTCAAGGGTGATATTCCACCCATATTAATTTGCACTGTATAAATAAACAACCTCTAACTTATTGTTATTTATTTGTTTTAATTGTTTTTTCTTTTATTTTTAATTGGTCTGAATATTGCCATAAGAGGGGGCTGATAAATATTTAGTTTTTTTGTTGGCTCTTATAAAAATATAAAAACTTCTTAAAGTTAATTTAAGATCAAGGGGAAATACATGAAATCCGATTTAGTAAACAAAAAGCATAGTACTTGGTGTTTAAATACATTGATACTTGGTTGCTCTCTTTTAAGTTTAAATACCTATGCAGCCGAGGTGAACAGTGAGTTTTATGGCTCATTGCGTTTAGGCGCTGACTATATTGATAGTGGCACAGCTGATGATGCTGCAAATGGTCGAGATTATTTAAGTAGAGTTGGTGTAAATGCTAATACTCAGTTAACAAATGATTTAACGGGTATTGCTAAAGTTGAATACGGTTTACGTGGTGATGACGGTGTTAACTTTAATCAAAATCAAAGTGCTGGTTTACGTCTTGCCTATGTAGGTATAAAAAGTAAATTTGGTACTGTTACTTACGGCTCTCAAACTATTATATGGCATCAATATGTTCGTAGTGCTTACTTTTCTGATGCATTAGATTCATTACGCCAAGGCGCTATTCGCGATGACGATATGTTGCAATGGCAAAAGTCATTCGATGCTTGGAAATTTGGCGCTGCAATACAAACCGAAGGTGAAGATGGTGATTCGATTGATCAATACCAAGTAGCAGCACAATATCACCATGAAAAATTAAAACTCCAAGCCGCGTTGATCGCAGATCAGCAAGGTGATAATACAGGGAACTTATATGGTGTTCGAGCTTGGTATGATATAAATGACACTATCACCGTGTCTGCATTTTATCAATTAGCAGAAGAAGATTTCGACATATATAGTGGAAATTCTTCTGGTAATGTTAAATTAGTATCAAGAAAAAACACTGATAATGTTGGCGGAGTGACGGCATGTATAGATGAAGAACGTTCAACTGCGGGTCTATATGCTAAATGGCGCCAAGGTGATAATCAAGTTCATGCACGTTATGCGATAAATGCGTGTGAAATTAAAGGCGATGTTAGATCAATTAAAGTAGAATATATCCGTTATCTTTCGAAGAATTTTAGTTTATGGACTTCTTTTGAACAATTAGATAACGACACTACGCGTTTACCTTCAACAGGTGAAAACATGTCGGAGCTACAAGTTGCGGCTAGATTTGATTTTTAATCGCTTAAATGTCAAATGTTCCACAACAAGTAATCTGTTAATTTTGTGTTGGTAAAGTAAATTGAGTTTTTAACAAGGTAATTTTTTTGAGCTATCAAGGTAAATTAAAACGTAAAAACTATATTACTTCCTTCTTGGTTGTTGTGGGATTATTGTCGGTTATTGAGATAACACAGCTGATAGGCATGCGTAATGCTTATCAGCAAATACATCAAGAATCTAGCCAACAACTCGATAACTTAGTGAGCTATATAGAGAATATTCTGAGTCGTTTTGATACAGTCCCCGAAGTACTATCTAAACAAGCTCTAATAACAGAAGTATTACTATCCCCTAGCGATCCTTCAAAGGTTAAAAGGCTAAATAAGTTACTAGCAGATATACGTCACATGACCCAAGCTTCTGATATTTACCTTATCGATAAATCTGGTATTACAGTCGCAGCTAGTAATTGGCTTTCATCAACTACATTTATTGGTATGAATTTTAAATTCAGACCTTATTTTAAAGATGCGTTAAAAGGTCAGCTATCACATTATTATGCCGTAGGGTTAAGCGGTGGTAAACGCGGTTTTTATTACGCTTATCCAGTAATGGATAACAACACGGTTATTGGGGTTGTGGCATTAAAAGTTAGTATTGCCGATATTGAAGATCATTATAAAAAAACGGTATTGCATGACAGTTTTAATTTTTTAATTGTTGCACCAGATGATGTGATATTTATTTCAGACAGGCCTGAATGGCGTCTTAAAACCATTGGTGATTTATCTGAGAGTAAGCAGCGTAGTATTATTACGGGTAAACGATATGCAAATAAAGAAATTAAACCACTTAACGTTACAAAAGTGTCAAGTCACTATTTTCCACTAAAAGTGGACAGTAAATTATTAGCAATAAAAACAAATAAGCATAACGAGCAGGTGTATGCTTTACAAAAATTAATGAAAAACGTGAATTGGCAAGTGCATTTATGGCGTTCAACAAAACCAATAAATAAACAACGAGAGTTATTAATCATACAAAGTACAAGTGCTTATTTATTGTTGGTACTTTTAATTCTTTTTTCAAACGAGCGTTATAAAAATGCCCGAAGGCTTAAAGAATCTCAACAATTACTTGAAAAGAAGGTTGAGGTACGAACGGCGGATTTAAGTGCAAGTAATGTTAAACTTCATGAGGAAATAGCGCAGCGACAACAAGTGCAAATTCAAATGAATAAAATGCAAGAAGAGCTTATTCAATCAGAAAAATTAGCTGTTATTGGGAGTATGTCAGCCAGTATTAATCATGAAATTAACCAACCTTTAACAGCATTGCGTAGCTATTCTGAAAATGCATTAGCGTATCAAGAACGTGGAATGACAGATAAAGTAAAGAATAATCTTACGCTTATTATTGGGTTAGTTGATAGGTTAAGCGATATTGTTAGCCAGTTTAATAGTTTTTCTAAAAAAAGCACTGGTGTAGCAACCACAGTTAATGTTCATACCAGTATAATGGCAGCCATGAGTATAGTGAAGCATCAAGCTAAAGTGGGGAAAGTTGAACTCACCTGTGAACCGAGTGCAACATCTTCATTTGTGTTTGGTGATACTATTCGTTTTGAACAAGTGCTAGTTAATTTATTAAGTAATGCAATGCAGGCATTGAGTGAGCAAGAAGATAAGCGAATAAGAGTTTCTGTTTCTAACACTGAATCACGGGTTATTATTGAAATACAAGATAATGGTCCTGGAATCTTAGTGGATAATATTAATCGTGTTTTTGAAGCCTTTTTTACGACTAAAGATAATTTTGGGTTAGGTTTAGGCTTATCTATCTCACACCGCATTATTGAATCAATGCAAGGCCAAATTAACGTTAGTAATCATCCTGATGGTGGGGCAATTTTTACCATTAATTTACCCCGAAAGCAGGTTGATTAAGGATTTATATGGAAAGTGAACGTTTAAAAACAGTATTTGTGATTGATGATGAAGAGCATATAAGAAGTGCTATTGAACAATTATTTGAATTACAAGGATTTGAAGTAACAGCTTTTTCAGAAGCAAGCCAATTACTTGAACAGTTAAGTGATACCTGGGCAGGTATTGTTATAAGTGATATTAATATGCCGAAAGTTGATGGTCACCAACTTATGGAGAAAATTAAAGTTATCGACTTAGCTATTCCAACTATATTACTGACGGGGTTTGGTGATATATCCATGGCTGTACAAGCAATGCGTAACGGTGCTTATGATTTTATTGAAAAACCTTTTAATAATGATGACCTTGTCGATACAGTAAATCGAGCGTTAGAGAATCGCTCTTTAGTATTAGAAAACAGAAAATTAAAAAAAGAAATTGAAACTCATTGTTTACCAGGCCCTCGAATTCTAGGGAACTCAGCTAATATCGTTCAAATGCGAAATATACTGAATCAAGTGATGGATGCTCCCGCTGACATTCTAATTGATGGTGAAACCGGAACTGGAAAAGAATTAGTTGCACGTTATTTACATGATCACAGCGTTCGCCGTGAAAGTAACTTTGTCGCACTCAATTGTGGTGCGATTCCTGAACATATTATAGAAAGTGAGTTATTTGGCGCTGAGCAGGGCGCATATACTGGCGCGGATAAAAAACGTATTGGAAAATTTGAATATGCAAATGGAGGTACTTTATTTTTAGATGAAATAGAAAGTACACCAATGGCATTGCAAATTAAGTTATTAAGAGTGTTAGAAGAGCGTAAAATTGTGCGCTTAGGTGGTAATGAAGGGATAGAGCTCGATGTTAGAGTTATCGCTGCTACCAAGGTCGACTTATTAGAGTTGTGTGAAGAAGGTCTGTTTCGCAAAGATTTATATTATCGTTTAAACTTAGTTAAAGTAGATATTCCGCCTTTAAGAGAGCGTATTGAAGATGTTCCACTACTATTCTTACATTTTGCTAGGATAGCTTCAGCTCGTTATAAAAAAGAGTTAATACCACTTTCGCAAGAACATAAAGCACAGCTATTAAGTTATGAATGGCCAGGCAATGTTAGGGAATTACGTAATTTAGCTGAGCGTTACATCTTATTAGGTGAATCTGCGGCATTTAACTTTAAAGAAAATACCCGCGCTAGTTTGATGAATAATGGTATGGGATTAACAAAACGAGTTGAATTTTTTGAAAAGTTTCTGATCGAAGAAGCGTTAGCTAATAATGAAGGCTGTATTAAAGATACGATGGAAGAGCTTAAACTAGCTCGTAAAACCTTGTACGATAAAATGAAAAAATATGAGCTAGAACGAACAACATATCAATAGTGATTAATGTACAGCCAGACTTATGCATATTTGCAATTGGCAGGTAACTTTCATTACTCTGCCAATTGCAATGTTGTACATTAATCAAAGTGATAGCGCAAAATAATGAAAGTAAAACACTCGATTAAAAATGAAGAATACCGTTACCGTTTGTCATCCTTGTAAAAATTCATATAAGGATTTGAGCACAGACATTTTAGCTTTATCTTCTTCATGCTCATGAGCAAGGTTTTCAATTTTAATCATAAACTCATCAAGTGATAAAATACCTTTACCACCATATTGCAGTTTGGTTTGGCAATATTGCTGCCATTTTTGTTGCTCTTCAGTAGATAAAGTATACGGGTAGTTTCTTGCTCTATAACGAAAAAGCAATACACTTAAACGTTCATCTTGAAACTGAAATGGATGATTCGCTAATTGCTCAGGTGTTAAACCACGTAAAATGTCCATTTGCGCTTTATCACCATGGCTAAAGAAACTGCCACCATATAATGCTTGTTCTGCATCGACATCTGTATTGTCAAAATCTGACGTCGCAAACACATCACTTAATTTATCTCGTAATTCAGCATGTTTTTTTAACGTTGCTAAATTTTCTAAACAAAAATCACGAGGAATTTTTAAACGTTGTGCATTCTCAGGTAACAAGGTTTTAGCTGGAGCAACAATAGGGCATTTATTAATGTGAATTAACTTAACAGGGATAGGTTTTTCATCAGGAGCTAAATCATCATAACGTGTATATAGGCGTGCTTTTATCTCTTCACTGGTTAATAACAGTAATGGTTCGATATCTTGCGCTAAATCGACACAGATCACAGCATTTTTATTTACAGGGTGATAACTAATAGGCGCAAACCAACTAGTACAACCGTGTGCCGATGATATTTTAGATGAGGTATGAACAACTGGCGTCATCTCAGCCACATTCAGTAGCTCAGCCACTTGCTTTTTATTTTTTAAGTTAAAAATAAAATCATAAAGCTTAGGTTGTTTATTTTTAATTAACTTCGCCATAGCAATAGTGGCATAAACATCACTCATTGCATCATGTGCTGACTCATGATTAATCCCATTGGCTTTTGTTAACAATTCAAGACGAAAACTTACAACTTCTTCACCATCACGTTCAACCGTTGGCCAGTTGATACCTTCGGGGCGTAAAGCATAACAAGCTCGCACCATGTCAATAATATCCCAACGGCTATTACCATTTTGCCATTCACGGGCATAAGGGTCGTAGAAATTGCGATAAAATAAATAGCGGCTTACTTCGTCATCAAAGCGAATATTGTTATAACCGGCCACACAGGTATTAGGTGTACTAAATAAATGATGAATACGACTCGCAAATTCAGCCTCAGTTAAACCAGCTTGTTGTGCTTTTTGTGGTGTAATACCGGTAACTAAGCACGCTTCAGGATGGGGTAAATAATCTACAGGAGGCTGACAATAGAACATTTCAGGCTCGCCAATAATGTTTAAATCAAGATCAGTGCGAATACCAGCAAACTGAGAAGGTTTATCAAACGCAGGTGAAATTCCCCATGTCTCGTAATCGTGCCACAAAATTGTAGGTTGTTTGTTAGCGTCCATTTGGTGTTATTACTCCATGCTTTAATATTTTATTATGCATTAATACTCAGTATTACTTTTTGTAGTTAATAATTTAATTATCGCTTTAGCTGACATGGTAAGCAACAATGAATTGAAAATGTTCACGAACAGCTATTTCTTTATTAGTGTGTTAATTAGACATGGGAGAGTATGTAGTGACTAAATCTAAGCTATTACAAACTAATACAGTGAGGTTAAATATAGATTATTTTTATCACTTTAATCCGATATACATCGTTTTGTTTGCTTTGTGAACAGTTGATGGGTTAATAATAAACGTATGATGTTATTTTTCAATTTAAATGAATAAAAATGAAAATAACGCTTGATCAAATATAATAAATCTCTACAATGCGCTCCAGTTCCAAGGGGTTCAGGCAAAACGAATCATCAACGGGCTGTTTTAATAAGTTATCT
>NZ_JAUOPW010000034.1:0-33464 GCF_030547795.1 Colwellia sp. 5_MG-2023
TTTTCTTGGTCGAAAGATCGGATCGTGGAACGGGCACTTAGTTCAATTTAATTAATTCTTATCCCGAGCTGAGGTTAAGTAATAAACTATTAAAACGACTGCACGAGCAACAAAGTTTAATTTCTCAATTTAATAGTTAAATAATATTGAATTACTTTTCGATTAAGGGGGAACGTATGATCCCCCTTATGATTAAAGCAACTTTAAAGTAAAATTCAGTTAGGATAATGTACTATTATCTTGGATTAGTAGAGTCGCTAAGCACTAATGAACTAAAAGAAACTTGCGTATAATCTCCATTAGCTTTATCTGTTTTCCAATCTCCCGTTCCTAAACAAGCTGCATACCACAGACCAGGAGCATCTTTAGTGCTACATTGATTATAAGCACCGGCTTTAAAGTATAACCAGTCGCCAGTATAGCCCCACTTATTATCTTTGGGATCTATCTCACCGTTTGCATCAACATTGTTTGCTAAATTTACATTGTAGTTAACTGTTGGTTTACCTGGCGCAGTAAAAGTTAAATACATAATGTTTTCATGTACATTAATGGTATAGCTGAATTCTTCTCCTAGTGCGATACCATTATCGCCAGGCTCATTTGAATTTTCCCAGGTATTTCCCCAAACAGGAAAAGCAATATCCGTTCTGTTAGGATCATTTTTAGCTAGGTTTCTTTCATAGTTCCAAAAAACAGAGCCTTTTTCATGATTTGGCCATTTTTTATAATAAATTTTTATCGGTTCATTACCGGCACCAAACCCTAAGTTTTTTGCTTGTAATGCTTTATCTTTTCCTGCATGAATTTGTCCTACAACAACGGAATAAGCTGCAGGTTTATTAATATTCTTAGCTCTTAGTGCAACATGATCAACTTTTAAGGTAGCTGTCATTTTCCCGCCTACAGCACCAAAACGTTCAGACAATGGGTGGGCTGCAATAGCAAAATTGTTACCAGGATAACTTGTTTTTATTTTAGTGTTACTCCCACGAAGCATTTGGCGTAATTCGCTACGAGTATTACTAGAGTTGGCAGTAGTTATGGCTTTATTTGGCGCCGTAAAAACCATATAACCTTCTTCATCAAGATAAAAGAAGTCTGGATGCGAATAGCTTTGCATCTTTTTTACTGAAATTTCATCAATTTTTCCATCATTGTTTGAATCAAGTGGCACATTCATTTTCCAATGAGATAAATCAAATTTATCAGCAGGAATAGTAGCCGTTGTTTTAGGAGTAAAACTAGATTGTTCACTTTCTCCATTACTTGCACATGACATCAGCATGACAACAGAAATAGGTATAGCAGTTAAGGATAAAATAGTTTGCCTTACTCGAATGTTATTCATAATGTTCTCTTAAATTATTTATATTTGATTCTTTATAAAAGAATAATGATGATGTAAATAGCATTGTTATATTTACAATCTCCCCTCTTACTCTTTATTACTTTTTGGTTTACCAACCTACCATACCAACTAGGTATACCAATTTCAATATTATCAAACGAAACAGTACATTATTTAGTCGTAAACCCTAAGTAAACAAAATGAACCATAAAAAGTATACGTCATGACTGTTGAACATTCTTCTACTTAGTAATTCATAAAAGTGAAACATTACTGAAACCTAACTGTCACATTTCCATAACTTAACTGTCATATTTCTTGGGTAGACTTTGTCACAATTATTTTATGACAAGATATAGGTAAATACATGAAGTTATCACACCTTGCCAAAGCAAGCTTATTGCTTAGCTTTAGTGCTAGCAGCCTGCTACATACAAGTGCTATCGCGAATGAAAACAACCAATCTCAACGACTAGATGAAGTGGTTGCTGCCGGACAACAAATTAATCAGTCTGCCGTTAACTCTCAGTTAAAAGTAAATGGCCTTACAGAGCAAGTTCAGACTAAGTTACAACAATTTAATACTGTAACGAAAGAGCTAGACGGTTTAAATGTATATAACTTACAAATGCAACTTCAATTAGACAATCAAGTAGCCGAATTAACTCAGCTGGCTAAGTCTATGGAAGAAGTCAGTGTTATTGAACGCCAAATATCACCTCTAATGGCGCGCATGATTTCTACATTAGAAAGTTTCGTACAACTTGATGTTCCTTTTCTCCCTGAAGAGCGTAGTAAAAGACTTAATGATTTAAATGACATGATGGTACGTGCTGATACTTCAGTTGCTGAAAAATTTCGTCGTGTTTTAGAAGCTTACCAAATTGAAGTTGATTATGGGCGTACTATTGAATCATACAGTGGTCAATTGACAGTTGATAACCAACAAATGGATGTCGACTTTTTACGGGTAGGGCGTGTTAGTTATATTTATCAAACACGTGATGGAAGTCGTTTGGGTCAATGGGATCAAGCAAGTGGCCAATGGCAAACACTTTCACAAGATTATCGTTTAGGTGTAAATAAAGCACTTCGTATTGCACGTAAACAACTAGCACCGGACTTAATCATGGTGCCATTGACCAACACACAAGCCAAGCTATAGCAGAGTATCAAACATGACTATTATTAATACTGTTAAATCGTTAACAACTTTTAGCAAACAAGCAATAACGGCTGTAACGCTTTCATTAACGCTGGCAAGCGGAGCAAGTATGGCGCAACAAGCGACTAATCTTGATGATTTATTAAGTCAGCTAGAACAAGGAAAAATTGCGCAATCTAAACAAAATAAAGATAGAGAAGCTGAATTTAAAGCAAAAGTGAATCAACAACAAGCAATGCTTAATGATATTAAAAAGCAAAGAGATTCAGCGATTGCCTTAAGTGGTGAATTAGAAAAAACATTTGCTGATAATGAAATTCAATTAGCGAATAAAACGGAAGCACTTGATAAGCGCTTAGGTGAATTAAAAGAGTTATTTGGCGTACTGCAACAAGTGTCAGGTGATACTCGTAGTAAATTTCAAACATCTGTTATTTCGGCCCAAATTCCTGGTCGTGGTGAGTTTTTAGATCAATTTGCGCAAAGTATGGGATCTACTAGTAAGTTAGCGTCAATTGAAGAAATAGAACGTTTGTGGTTTGAACTACAACGTGAAATGACACAAAGCGGTAAAATAAGTACGTTTAATCGTGAAGTCGTTTTAGCTAATGGCGAACGTACCATGACAGACGTTACACGTGTTGGCGGATTTAACTTAGTTGCTAATGGTAAATATTTAGAATATATCGATGAAACAGGCAGTGTTGCTGAGTTAATTAGACAACCCGCTAACCGTTATTTATCAACAGTTGATGCGTTAACAACAAGCAAAGAAACAACCGCTTTTGCGTTAGACCCAACAGGCGGTTCAATTTTAAGTTTACTTGTGCAAGCACCAGACACACGAGAGCGTATCGACCAAGGTGGTGTTGTTGGTTATATCATTCTTGCTATTGGCGCAGTTGGTTTATTAATCGCGTTAATACGTTTAATTAGCTTGGTATCTGTAGGCGCTAAAGTTAATCGTCAACTTAAGTCTGATGTTGCGTCAAATGACAATCCGTTAGGCCGTGTTATGCAAGTAAAAGACGATAATCCTGGTTTAGATACTGAAACATTAGAATTAAAACTGTCTGAATCAATATTACGTGAGTTACCTAAGTTGTCTAGCATGCTAACGCTTATTAAAATTATCTCAGTCGTTGCACCGTTAATCGGTCTACTTGGTACGGTAACCGGTATGATTAATACGTTCCAAGCGATTACCTTGTTTGGTACAGGAGACCCTAAATTAATGGCAGGTGGTATTTCTCAAGCCTTAGTTACAACGGTTCTTGGCTTAGTTGTTGCGATTCCAATGGTATTCATATTCGCTTACCTAAATAGTCGTAGTAAAAATATCATCAATATTTTACAACAAGAAAGCACCGGTATAATTGCTCAGCGCTCTGAAAATGCAGAGTTAGCAGGGCAGGGAGCATAAAACGTGATTGCCTTAACCGAAATGTTCGACGCTATTGTAGAGTTTATGGATACGGGCGGGCAGGTATTAACCGTTATTGGCTGTGTTATTTTCATTATGTGGTTAATGATCTTTGAACGATTTGTATTTATCTCACTAAGTTATAAAAGTGTGAAAAAGCATTTGCTTAGTACATGGGAAAGCAGAGCAGATCAAACGTCATGGAACAGTGAGCAAATTAGAACGGCATTAATTTCACGTGGTGCAACTAAGTTAAATCGAAATATTAGCTTAATTCAGTCATTGGTTGTGCTATGTCCGCTTCTAGGTTTACTAGGCACAGTGACCGGTATGATTGAAGTTTTTGATGTAATGGCTATTTCAGGTAGTGGCAATGCTCGTTCAATGGCTTCAGGTGTATCAAGAGCAACGATACCAACAATGGCCGGTATGGTTGGCTCTTTATCAGGTGTTTTCACCGTCGCCTGGATTAAACGAAATGCTAAGAAAGAAACCGAGTTATTAGCTGATTCTTTAACAGCAAATCATTAAACAAAAAGAAAGTTACGTACTAGTTAATGATTATTGGCTAGTACCATACAGATAAACTATTAGGAAAAATCATGCGTCACTTAAATAAAATGATACAAGCGCAGGAAGAAAAAGAAGAAATAGATATGACTCCAATGTTGGATGTAGTGTTTATTTTACTTATTTTCTTCATCGTTACTGCCTCTTTCGTTAAGGAAGCTGGTATTGATGTTAATCGTCCAGAAGCAGCTACAGCTGTTAAGAAAGAGCGCGCCAATATACTCGTTGCTATTAGTGATAAAGGCGACATTTGGATCAATAAACGTAAAGTTGATATTCGCAGTGTGCAAGCCAATATTGAACGATTAAAAGCTGAAAACCCGCAAGGTACTGTTGTTATTCAAGCTGATAAGAAGGCAACAACAGATACTTTAATTAAGGTTATGGATTCAGCGCGCGCCGCTGGTGTGTTTGACGTATCGATTGCTGCGCAAGAAGCCTAGTAAACGTTGGAGAGTGTTAAGTGACTACAATAATTGTGCGCAGTGGTGTTCGATATGTTATCGCAGGTGTACTGGCGCTAAGTATGACCTTTTTATTATTTTGGGGAATGCAGAACCTTATTGCTGGCGGTAATGATGTTATGTCAGAGCCAGTAAAAGGTAATGTGCTAGATTTTATTCGTTTGAAAAAAGATGAGTCGGTTGTTAAAAAAGAACGAAAAGTACAAAAGCCCGCAAAACCTAAAGAGCCACCACCGCCAATGACAACACCTCCTATGCAGCAGAGTAACCCTAATGCAAACGCGACTAAAAGTAGCTTTGCTGCTGATATTCAAGCTGATATCGGGTTATCAGGTGGTTTGAACTTAGATAGTGGTGATGGAGATTATTTACCTATTGTAAAAGTTGCCGCGGTTTATCCACGTCGAGCGCAAGCACGAGGTATTGAAGGTTATGTAATTGTTGAATTTACCGTGACTAAAACAGGGGCTGTAACAAACCCAGTTGTAGTGCAAGCCGAGCCTGAAGGTGTGTTTGACCGAGCAGCCTTAGATGCGGTGGTTAAGTTCAAATATAAACCACGTGTTGTTGATGGTGTCGCAATGTCAGTGGCAGGGGTCCAAAATAAAATTAGTTTTGAGATCGACGGATAAATCAAACTTCACAAGAAAAGTAAGTTTATTTTTAATATTTAAATAAAAAGGAGAGTTAAAATGAAAGTTTCCTTATTTTTAGCTTCAACATTAGGTTTGGTGACATTTTTATCATCAAGTCAGGTAATGGCTAACGAAAATAATTCAGCCAACACTAAACAAGAAGCTAAACAAGAACATAAAAGTTACCGTGAAAGTAAAAAAGTTCCAGCGATGAGAAACCGTGTTTACACGCAACTTGCGCGAGCACAAAAACTTGCGGATGAAGGCGATATACCCGCAGGAATAGCTGTGTTAGCTGAAGTGGAAGAGCGTGTTGATAGTTTAAATAGCTACGAACAAGCAATGTTATATAACTTTTATAGCTTTATGCATTACGCCAATGATGATGTTGAAAATGCGATTATTAACTTTAATAAAGTGATCCGTGACGAAAGTTCAATTCCGGATAGTTTGCTTATTTCAACACGATTTTCACTTGCGCAATTATCGATGCAAAACCAAGATTATACTTCGGCATTAACACATTTAAAGGCTTGGCAAGAAATTAATTCAAAGCCACTAACTTCGAGTCAAGAAATGTTATTTGCTCAAGTTTATTACCAAGATAAACAATTTGTTGATAGCTTAATGCATATTGAAAATGCCATTAAAATAGCTGAACTAGATAATAAAATACCTAAAGAAAATTGGCTTATTCTAAAACGTGCCACTCACTATGAGTTAAATCAGCCTAAACAAGTAACCGAAGTGATGGAACAACTTGTACGTTTATACAGCAAGCCTGAATATTGGTTACAGCTTGCAGGTATGTATGGTGAAATTGGAGAAGAAGATAAGCAAGTTGCGGTAATGGAAGCGGCTTATCAAGCAGGCTATATTATTAAATCAAATGATATTATGACACTTGCACAATTATACCAATTTCATGGCGCGCCTTTTAAAGCTGCGAAATTATTAGACGAAGCCATTGAACAAGGTAACGTAGTTGCACAAGAAAAAAGTTTAGACTTACTTTCTCGTGCATATTTAGGTGCTAAGGAAACAATGCAAGCTATTAAAACCCTACAACAATTAACAGAGTTAGCTGATGACGGTAAATATGATGCGTTACTTGCGCAAACATATTTAAATGCTGAAAAATGGCAACAAGCCATTAACGCTGCAGATAAAGCAATTACAAAAAGTAAAAGTGAAGAATCAGCGGCTTACTTAGGTAATATGTACCTTGCTAAAGGTATGGCAAACTTTAATTTAAAAGAATTTGATGCATCTTTGGCGGCTTTTGAGCAGGCAGAAAAATTACCTAAAATTAAAAAAACAGCACAGCAATGGGCTAAATATGTTGCACGTGAACAAGACGCTTTTCAAAGACAACAGGAAATGCGTTTAGCTATGCTTAATTAGTATAGAGAATAGGTTTTGTTTAACCTCCCTTTTAAGCGCCTTTAGGCGCTTTTTTTTATTATGTATATTCCTGAGATTTTTTTGTGCGATTTTTGCATTCTATTGTCATATTCTATATGTCACATCATATACTTCATAGGCCATTAAATACAAAATACTTGGTTATTCCTGTATGTCTTATTTAGTTATTCCATAGGTCTGTTGATAAGTGATCCCGTGCGCGTGGTTGAATAATACGTGAGACCTTGAATCAAGTGCAGGGTGTTTGCTCGATTAGTCATTCTGTAGATCGCTTGATACGTAATCTCATACGCATGGTTGAACAAAACCGAGGTTATTAATCAAGTTTAGAATGATGACGAGGTGTTCAGGGGATTTCGTCATTCCGTAGATCGCTTAATACGAAATCTCATGCGTGTGGTTGAATAATACATGAGATTTTGAATCAAGTTCAGAATGACGGGTTTTACTCAGGTATGACCAAAATTTTTTATGAGGAAATCGAGGTTAAGGGGATTACTAAACTCAAAATGACGAGAATTCTAGTTCAAAAATGCTCGCCATCAATTCAAGTGTTCTATTCTTCGTCTTCAATTGGCTTTGATGTTCTTACTGCCGGTTTTGCGATAATTTCTAGGTAGAAACTTTCCAGTTCATGTTGTGCAGCATCATCAATACACTTATTCAGTGTAGACATATGAACAACATCGGCTACCTCTTTAGTGTGACCATATTTACAATCAAAGTCCCAGAAGTCAGCGTCATCAGGTAGTTTTTTATTGCGTTCTCTTTTAATGTACTTTTTTACTTCGTGCTTAATTGCATCAATAAGTCTTGCTGGCTTAATTGTTTTATGAGTTAATAAAAATGTTTTTTTCATTGGGTACCTTGGATCGACTATATATTTTAATATTTGGTTAGCGAGCTAATCCAAATGTAGATGTACAGTATACCATAGCGCAATTTTGATGCTATTTTACTATAGAGCCTGTCATAAATAGATATTAACATGAAAAGGGCGCTACCTGATATGAAAAAAGTACTAATGACTGTTAGGTTCTTCTTGCTAAATAGCCTTTATAGTCAGGTATACGAGCATGATAAACTTTATCAAGGTGATATGAGTCTAGAATAAAGTCTGCCGTTGCTAAATTTGTTGCTACCGGGATATTCCAAACTGCGGCTAGTCGCAATAAGGCTTTTACATCAGGATCATGCGGTGCAGCATTCATTGGGTCCCACAAAAAAATAAGTATGTCTATTTTTCCTTCGGCTATTTTAGCACCCAGTTGTTGATCGCCACCCATTGGGCCAGATAATAGACTCTCAATAGGTAATTTCAATTTTTGTGAAAGCAGAGTGCCTGTGGTGCCTGTTGCATAAAGTTTGTGACTTTTTAATATATCTATTCTCACTTCCGCCCAATCGAGTAGTGATTCTTTCATATGGTCATGTGCAACAAGCGCTATATGTTTATTTTGCGCTAATTCGCGTGTTGTATATTCCATAACTGTCCTAATGCTTTGCTAAAAAACTGTAATTAATTTAATAGATAGTAACATCTTGAACTTTTTATTCTAGCGCTAATAATAATTCTGTCGATGAATTAAAAGTTAACGGCTGCTAATGGTATACTTTACCCTATAAGTAATCACTAATTAAACGAGCAAGTAGTTAACGTAGGTTGATTCGACGCGTATAATATTTATTTATACAAACATTGAGTCAATTTATATTATGACTTAAGGCTAATATAGCCAAAAATCCAATAATTACACTCATCAATATTAAGATGCTAAATAGTTTCGGTGAATCCTCATAAGTTGAGACGATCCAAACACTTTTATTACAACATTAAAATATGGAAACGTTTCATGGAAATCAAAGTTAATTTTCTCGACAACCTTAGATTAGAAGCTAAGTTTGATGACTTTAGTGTCATTGCTGATCAACCTATTCGTTACAAAGGAGATGGCTCAGCTCCTGGTCCTTTTGATTATTTTCTTGCATCATCAGCGCTTTGTGCTGCTTATTTTGTTAAAGTTTATTGTTCGTCGCGTGACATACCAACTGAGAATATTCGTTTATCACAAAACAATATTGTTGATCCTGAAGATCGCTACAATCAAATATTTCAAATTCAGGTGGAATTACCCGAGAGTATTTCTGATCGAGATAAAAAAGGTATTTTACGCTCTATTGACCGATGTACAGTAAAAAGAGTTGTACAGTCGGGACCTGAATTTAAAGTGGAAGCGGTTGAGAGTTTAGAAGAAGATGCTCAGGCAATGTTAATGGGGCAGCCAACTGGTGATAGTAGCACTTACATTTTAGGCAAAGATTTACCACTTGAGCAGACCATTGAAGATATGACGGGCATTCTGGCTGATTTGGGTATGAAAATAGAAATTTCTTCATGGCGAAATATTGTTCCTAATGTGTGGTCTTTACATATCAGAGATGCAGCTTCTCCTATGTGCTTTACCAACGGCAAAGGGTCAACAAAAGAAAGTGCACTTTGTTCAGCATTAGGTGAGTTTATCGAACGTCTTAATTGTAATTTCTTCTATAACGATCAATTTTTAGGTGAAGAAATTGCGAATAGTGATTTTGTTCATTACCCCAATGAAAAATGGTTTAAAGCGGCAGAAAATGATGCCTTACCTGAGGGAATTTTGGATGATTATTGTTTAGGTATTTACAACCCTGAAAATGAGCTACGTGCGTCAAATTTAATTGATACTAACTCAGGTAATGTTGCGCGCGGTATTTGTTCTATTCCTTATCAACGTCATAGTGACGGTGAAACGGTTTATTTTCCTTCTAATTTAATTGAAAATTTATTTTTAAGTAATGGTATGAGCGCGGGTAATAATTTAGCTGAAGCGCAAGTACAGTGTTTATCTGAAATTTTTGAACGTGCGGTCAAAAGACAAATTATTGAACAAGAAATTGTCTTACCGGATGTACCACAACAAGTGCTTGAGAAATATCCAAGTATTTTAGCGGGCATTAAAGGCCTTGAAGAGCAGGGTTTTCCAGTTGTTGTTAAAGATGCCTCTTTAGGTGGACAATTTCCTGTTATGTGCGTGACCTTAATGAACCCGAAAACAGGCGGTGTGTTTGCGTCATTTGGTGCACATCCAAGTTTTGAAGTAGCATTAGAGCGAAGCTTAACTGAATTGTTACAAGGGCGAAGTTTTGAAGGATTAAACGATGTGCCAAAGCCAACATTTAATAGCATGGCAGTGTCTGAACCGGAAAATGCGGTTGAACACTTTATTGATTCTACAGGGGTTATTTCTTGGCGTTTCTTTAGTTCAAAATACGATTACCAATTTTGTGAATGGGACTTTTCTGGCACAAATGAAGAAGAGTGCGGTAGCTTGTTTGCTATTTTAAAAGCACTGGGTAAAGAGGTTTATATTACTGTCTTTGATCAACTAGGTGCTACCGCATGTCGCATGTTAGTTCCTGACTATTCAGAAGTGTATCCGGTTGAAGATCTTATTTGGGATAACACCAATAAAGCATTAGATTATCGTGAAGATATTTTAAACCTTCATGTGCTAAGTGATGATGCATTACAAGATTTATTTGAACGTTTAGAAGATAGCCAACAAGATAACTACATTGATATTCGCACTTTAATTGGCATTGAATTTGACGAAAATACCGTGTGGGGACAGTTAACTATTCTTGAACTGAAAATTCTTATTTGTCTTGCGTTAGGCGCATTGGAAGATGCCCTTGATTTAGTCGGGGAATTTTTACAGTACAATGATAACACGGTTGAACGTGGTTTATTCTATCAAGCAGTACATGCGGTACTCGAAGTTACGTTAGATGATGAATTAGAATTAGATGATTTTATTACTAATTTTAATCGTATGTTTGGTGAAGAAAATATGAGTAATGTTGTTGGGTCAGTGTTTGGTGAAATCAGATTCTTTGGTTTAACTAAAACGAGCATGAAACTCGAAGGTTTAGATAAACATTTAAGATTGATTGAAAGTTATAAAAAACTTCATCAAGCACGAAGCTTAAAAATAACGTAAGTTAACCATAAGGATAATTTAACTGCTTAATTTCTTGCCGACCTATAACTGTTATTTGTTGGCAGAATTAATATTGCATGGAAGCAATATTTTACTATCAAGCAAAGTATCTTTAATGTTTATACAATGAATGAAACCTAAACAATTTTCCTGTATATAAAGCTGGTTGAGTTTTGGTAAATTAATGCTAAACTCATCCGACCAGGTAAAGATAAAACAGGAAAATTTATGATGGCGCAAAACACCACAACTAACGCTACTCAAGCTAAACCCACTAAAGTTATGGCGCTATACAATAGAGTGACGCGTTGGCCAATGGGGAAGAAGTTATTCTCTATGATGGTTGCTCGTATGGCTCCTTATTTTAGTACCATCAACCCTTTAATTACTGAGCTAAAACCCAACTATTGCGAATGCTATATCAAAAAACGCAACAAGGTTCATAATCATATAAAAACGGTACATGTTATTGCTATTTGTAACGGGTTAGAAATGGCGATGGGTGTTATGGCTGAAGCTTCTATTCCTAAACATTTACGGTGGATCCCTAAAGGTATGTCGCTAGACTATACTGCCAAGGCTGGTTCAGATATACGTTGTGTAGCACAAGTAGAGCCTGAGCAATGGCAAGTCGGTGATCTTCTTGTACCTGTTACCGCTTATGACAGCAATGATGTTGTGGTAGTACAAGGCCATATAAAACTTTGGATTTCTGAAAAGTAAAGATTTTAAGTGCTATATTTCAGCAAAGCTGATTACCCTATCAAACATAACGAAACGAATTTTTTTGATTACTGCATAAAAAAATTATAGATTTGAAATAACATGCTGATATATCATGTTATTTCAAATTTTTTATTCTGGTGTGCAATACGCTTAATCGTTTGTAGTACAACCAATTATAATATCCACACTACCTTTGCTGTTTTAACTATTCAATTGTTTCATTTGTAGTAGGCGAGACATGAGGTTTATTTAAGGAAGTATAATGGACTCACTACTCGTTATTATTACTATCTCATTAGCACTAGCAAGTGTCTTAAATATAGTATTAACTCGGTTTTCCATCTCTCATATTATTGGCTATATAATTACAGGCACTATCGTTAGTTTTATTTTCGATTTTAACGGTAGTGAAGACCTAGAATCACTCGATTTAATTGGTGAATTTGGTATTGTATTCCTTATGTTCACTATTGGTTTAGAAATGTCTTATTCTAAACTTCACAAGATGAAGCATTTGATATTTTATAATGGTTTTATGCAAGTCGCTTGTAGTTCCCTTACTATTTTTGCTTTAGCTCATTATGTGTTTTCATTAGATACTATTTCATCTGTCATTATCTCTCTTTCTTTTAGTTTATCGTCAACGGCTATCGTACTGCCGTATTTGAAAAAGTCTAAAGATATTGTAACGCCATACGGAGAAAAGTCTGTAGCCATTTTAGTTTTTCAAGATTTAGCCGTTATTCCAATTTTGCTATTAATGAGTTTTCTAGCCAATAATGAAATGTCGATGACTGATATTCTCTTAAAGACCTTTCTTTATGCGACGGCTATCATCGTTTTTATGTTTACTTTAGGTAAAAAAATTATTGGCTGGTTACTGCATTTTTCTTCCACCGCAAAAATGGAAGAATTGTTTTTAAGTTCTGTTTTTACCATCGTTATTGGTGCTTCATTATTGGCGCATGAGCTCGGTTTTACTTACTCTTTAGGTGCTTTTATTGCCGGAATGATTATTGCTGAAACTAACTTTCATATTAAAGTTGAGTCAGATATTTCTTCCTATAAAGATTTATTGTTAGGGGCTTTTTTCTTCTCTATCGGTACCAAAATTGATATTTTTTATTTTGCCAGTAACTTATATCTAGTGCTAGGTATACTCTTGTTGGTGATGATTATTAAAGCCGTTCTTATCTATTTTATTATTAGAAAAAGCGCCAATAAAAGTGATGCAATAAAGTCTGCATTAGCTTTATGTCAAATAGGGGAGTTCTCTTTCGCAATTTTTGCCTTGGCTGTCCACCAAAATATTTTAGATAGTGAACTGGGAAATTTTCTTATATTGATTACTGTGTTATCTATGTTGGTAACCCCATTTATGATTAATAATATCTACAAAATAGCATCGCTGTTTGTGGTTGAGTTTTTTGAAGCCGATAAAATAGCACCGGTAAATGTGCGCAATCATACGATTGTTTGTGGTTTTGCTACATTAGGAAGAATTGTTGCCAAAGAGTTAGCGAGCAAAGATATTGATTTTTTAATTATTTCTGACAACTTACAGCATGTCTTATTAGCTAGAAAACGAGGATACAATGCTTACTTTGGTCATCTTGATAAGCGAGTAGTGCTTGAATCACTTAAAGTAGAGCTATCTAAAAGCATTATAGTGACTGTTCATACATTAAAAGGTAAACAGTTAATTTGTGAAGCAGTATTAGAATATTGCCCAGAAGCCAATTTGATTGTGCAAGTAAATACGCTTGAGGAAAAAGTAGTTTTATCTGAGTTAGACATAAAATCATTTGTCCATGCTCATCATGAAACAGCTGTTTTATTAGTAAAAGAAAGTTTAGTTTAGTCAAAATATAAAACACCCAAAATGTAATATGTTAATATTGTTCTTTGGGTGTACACTGCATTGTCCATATATACTGTAAGCGCTAAAGCACTATTATTTATTTTCAATTTAGCATTTAGAATTAAGATTCGTCTCCCATATTGCTTAACCTCAGTTCAAATTAGCTATATTTTTAATTAAATAACGTAAATAATCTGCTCTCGGATTAATAAATCTTCCTCTAGTCGCTATTCCCCCTATCATCATCTGGTCAAAATATAACGTCATCATGAAATTTGGTTTACCAATTTTATGATTTTTTATTGTTTGTATTTTATTATTGGTTGACAATTTGGTAATGCGCTGTGATTATAGTTGTCAGTGTTTTAATTAAAACCAATCTTATTTATTGGTTTGGTTTTATACTTATAACTACAAGAAATTAAAATAATTTGTACGGGGATATCTATAATGAAAACCAAATTGTTAATAGCAATGACGAGCGCTTTAGCATTAAGTGCATGTAAAAGTGATTATGAACTACCATCAAGTGGTAACTCTTTAGGAAGTGTTGCACTTTCTGGCGATGCTATTATTGGTTCAACATTATCTGCTAATATTACCGAAGGTAATGGTTTTGAATCAGGTAATGTTACCTATACTTGGCTACTTGATGGCGTTGCCATTAGTGGTGCTTCATCAAGTTCTTATACTGTTACATCTACTGATGAAGGTTCAAAAATTTCATTAAGCGTGAGTTATGTTGATAATGATGGTTATAGTGAGATAGCAACCTCATCACTAACTGAAACTGTAGAATTTCCAGCAGTACCGAGTGAAGGCACAGTCGAGATCACAGGTGATGCTTATATAGGTTTTGAATTAACAGCACAAATTATCGATGATAACGGATCTGGTGATACTCCTATTACCTACACATGGATGGCGGATGGTGTTGCCATTGCTGATGCAGACGAAGCTACTTACATGGTAACAGCTGCTGAAGAAGGAAAAACTATTTCTGTGGCTGTAAGTTACCTAGATAATGATGGTTTTGAGGAAGCTTCTACTTCGTATCCAACAGCCGCTATTATCGAAAAACCTGCTGATGTTATTACTTCTAAAGTTGCATCAATTACGGACACTATGGACGACGATGCAGGAGAATTAAGATATAAACATGACTCAACTATTGAAGCAGGTATGCTTACTGTTTCATTTGCAAAAGATGAAGTTTTGACCGCAGATGGTAGCGCTAAAGAAGCTTATATTGCTTTATATGGCAGCTCAACTTCAACAGCCGCAGCGATAGTTGATTTAAGAATAGGTAATGGCACTTATACTATACGTAATAGTGATATTGCCGTGACGTCAACATTTACACCAGGTGAATGGATTGACGTTGAGATGACTTGGGATGCCTCAAGCGCAAGTGAAAGTGTCGCACCGTTAGTAACTGTTTCTATTAATGGTAGTGCTATTACTACTGAAGCTTTTACTTCTGTTTCTGAAGACCTTGCGTCAGTAATGGATGGTGCTAAAACAGTAGTATTTAAATTAGGTGATACTGGTTCTGTAGTAACAGGCGCTTATTTAGTTGATGATTTTACTCTGTATTCTGATATTCCAGGCACAACAGTTGCTTATTCAGATGATTTTGAAGGCTATGAAGTCAATAGCTCATTAGATACTGATAATAGTGCATCACCTTATGATTCAAGTACCGCTGATGCATTTGTGGTTGAAGTGATTAGAGCAGGTACTAGTGAGCCAACAGAGCCTGAAGCCCCATCTACCACGCGTGGTAAATTTGCATCAATTACTGATACTATGACCGATGATGCAGGTGAATTACGATATAAAGGATCAATGTTAGCGGCAGGTAAATTAACAGCGTCATTTAATAAAGCCGAAGGTGATGAAAAAGATGCTTACATTGGCTTGTATGGTAACTCAACCAGTGTTGCTGATGCTGTTATTGATCTAAGAATTAAAAACGGTGTTTTTGAAATTCGTAATAACGAAACGATTCTTAGTGCAGTAACCTTTGAAACTGATAAATGGCATGATGTTGAAATAACGTGGGATTCATCAAGCACTACCGAAGTTACAACCTTGACACTTGCTATTGATGGCGAAATGTTTGGGCCATTCTTATCCGCAACAACGGAAGCGTTAGATTTAACCGCTGATGGTGTATCAACTGTTGTATTTAAATTAGGTGATAACGGTGGTGTCGCATCAACCGCTTTTTTAGTGGATGATATTAAACTTTATTCTGATACAGAAGCTACAGTAGAAGTTTTCTCTGATGATTTTGAGGGCTACTCAGTTGGTGATTCATTAGCTGCAGATAATTCAGCTTCGCCTTATAATTCGAACTCAGCCGAGGTTATTGTTGGACAATAACTAGCGAGCAGAATAGCTAGGCATTAGCTAATAATTACACATACAAAAATAGCGCTCATTTTAGCGCTATTTTTTTGTCTATTATTTGGTGCAAAGGCTATGTTTAGTGAGTTAAGTAAGCATAGTTTAATAGACCATGCTGATTATCTAATTAGTACAATCGAACATTAAATTATTGCTTTAGCTTGATGTCGAATATGGCGTTAGTTAATTTGGATTACCCTTCATTATTCAATGGTAAAATTAATGAAAAAACGCTGCCCTTATTTAGCTCGCTAGTTACACTGACAGTACCTTTATGCGCTAAAGCAATATGTTTTACAATAGATAAACCTAAGCCTGTCCCACCTAATTGTCGACTACGTGCTTTATCTACACGATAGAAGCGTTCAAATAGTCTAGATAAATGCTCTTCAGGAATCCCACTGCCTTGGTCCGCAACGTTGATCTTAATATCATTATTTTCTTTAATAATAGTAATGTTTATTTCACTATTACCATTACTGTATTTAATAGCATTGTTTAATAGATTAATAATTGCTTGTTCTATTAATGACGAATTATGTTTAAAGCTTATATCTTCTGCATTATTTAATATGATGTTGATATTTCTTTTTAGTGCTTTGTCTTTACAAAGGAAAATAGCATTGCTTATTGCTAAGGTGACTGATTCATCAACAAAGTCTATTTCATCAACCTCTGTTTCTTTTTCTATTTTAGATAATGTCAGTAAGTTTTCTATAATCCCTTCTAAACGAATAGAGTGGGTATGTATCACACCAATAAAATAGCAGCGTTTTTCTTGATCTAACTCTGGAAACTCTATTAAGGTTTCAGAAAGGCCTTGGATAGCGGTAAGTGGTGTTCTGAGTTCGTGCGATACGTTAGCAACAAATTCTTTTCTTTGTAATTCGAATTCTTTTAACTTTGTTATGTCGTTAAATACAACAAGGGTACCACACTTGTTTTTGTGTATATCAAGTAGCGGAGCTGATTGAGCAAACAGAACTTGTTCATGTGTATTTTCATTATGAATAATAATTTCTTGCCCAACTGGAGAGCTCTGTTGTAGCGAAAATACAATCAAGTTATATAGTTCACTGTTATCTATTGTGTTTTTTAACTTACAGCCTTCTATATTTTTTTCTCTTATTTTTAAAATGTTATAGGCTGCTTGGTTAATACTGATAATTTTTTCATTACTATCAACCGCAACAACGCCTTCAACCATACTTGAAAATACCGCTTCTTGTTCGTTTCTTTGATTGAGGATTGTTTCAATACGTTGATTTAATTCAATGGCAATTTCATTAAATGCTTGTCCTAATTGTTCAGACTCAAGAGAATCATTAGAGCCTAATTGTACACGGCTTGAAAAATCACCTTTAGCTAACCGTTGTGCTTGTATTTTTATCATTTCAAGCGGCCTCACTAAAGATTTTGACATCCACCAGCTAGCAAAAACAGTAATAACTGTGAGAATAATAAACCCTATAGATATTTTATAATAAATTATCCATAGCGCATTTTGTAATGTATCTAAAGGCGTTGATGTTCTGATAAAGCCAATAAGGATATCTTGTTCAATAATGGGCATGGCAAAATTCATGGCATCTGTTGATATAGTATCACTGTACCTTATTGCTAAACCTTTTCCTGTCATGAGTGCTTGTTCTATTTCTGGACGACCTATGTGATTGTCCATTATTTTTGGTGACTTTTTATTATCACCCAGCACTAATCCTGAAGGGAGAATAATGGTTATTCTGGTAAATGAATCATCACCTAATTGTTGCGCTTTATTTTGAATTTCTGGATAGCGTTTAGCTTGAATAAGTCGAGAGAATTCAGGTGCTAATATTTTGGCTCTAATTTCTAAATCTAAAGCTCGCTCTTGATAATAGAATGATTTAAAGGACCAAAGCGCAATCATTACAATAGCGAGTAATGAAATAAATGAGATGCTTAGAAAAGAGGGATATAATTTCCAAAAAAGAGTTTTGCGTTTTATTGTCATTGTATATTCGTTAGTGGTTATTTGTTGTTATTGTTAGTTGTTAAAATGAAATATTACATTCACTAGTAGGCTATAAAATATGAACATTAGAAATAAGGGCAAAGGAAAAAGCTTGGTTCAATACGTAAATTGTAAAGTGATGTAGGTTACAAATCTTGCATTTCAACAGTATGATCTTTCAGCTTTTCTTATATTATATTTTTAATACAAACTAAGGTGTTAACTATTATACTCATTATGTACTAAACAGAGCGCAGTTTAAAATACTCAATGCCGTTATCGCCGTTAATCTCAGGATATTTAAAAACGTACTGCCGTAACAGTCATAATAAACTCCATAAACATGCAAGTAAAACCTACCAATAGTAAGGCTATTATTGCTGTTAGATTACCTAACAGTTATTTTTCCCTTACTTCATCGTTAAATTTACTTGTAATAGACTAGCTAGTGACGCGAAATTTGCTTTGAATTAAGAAAAATTATCAAGTTAAAGTATAAAATATAGTTATATTATTAATAATTTCAATAAATTAAAAACATCTTAAACTGAGTTCAGGTTAAGTATATACTTGATCCAGAAGGTATTATAAAGTATTTATAACAAATAAAATTTATTTTAAATTTACCCCTTATAGCGTCATTAGCGTTCACGCTACCTAATTTAATCAACTTGGTATTGCCCATTGAATATTCCTGACCTACCTAATTATCATGCATTAGCGATCTTATTGATCACCGTACTAGCGTTATATCTATTTCGTCGTGACAGCATACCTCTAGAAACATCATCATTAGCTGTTATTGCAATTTTATGTGTGATGTTTTCAGTGTTTCCTTTTTATATTGATGGTGAACATTTTGAACCAAGTACTTTGTTTTTTGGTTTTGGCCACGAAGCGCTGGTGACAGTTTGTGCATTGATGATTATTGGTCATGGTATTGTGCGAACGGGAGCTTTAGAGCCTATTGGGCGATATTTAGCTAAACTGTGGAAGATTAGCCCAGCATTGTCTTTATTATTGACACTTATCCTTGCTGGCGTATTAAGTGCTTTTATCAATAACACACCCGTTGTTGTTCTCTTATTACCTATTTTGATCAGTGTTTCATTACGTAATAAAACAGATGCTTCTCCAATGTTATTACCTATGGGCTTAGCAACATTGGTAGGTGGTATGGCTACAACTATAGGCACCTCAACAAACTTATTAGTGGTTAGTATTGCAAAAAACATGGGGTCAGTTGAGTTTGGATTATTTGATTTTGTTCAGCCTGCACTTATTGCTTCTCTAGTCGCTATCATCTATTTATGGTTAATTGCCCCTAAGCTATTACCAAGTAGAACACCGTTAATGCCTGATACCTCGCCACGCTTATTTAGTGCATACCTTAATATTAGTGAAGAAAGTAATGTAAACGAAAAAACCATTGCTGAAATAATTGCGATGACTGATGGTCAACTTAAAATAGAAAGTATTCAGCGAGGAAAGGATAATCGTAATATTATTCCTTTACCTGATACGATACTTAAAGTTGGTGATAGGTTAAAAGTGCATGACTACCCTGATCGCTTAAAAGAATTTGAGACAGTATTAGGCGCTACGTTATTCTCAGGGTTACATAAAGTTTCTGACGAGCATCCATTAAAAGCTGATGAACAAACATTAGCTGAGATTGTGATTATTGCTGGCTCTGGCATAGAAGGGAAAACGTTACAGCAAGCGCATTTTATCCAAAAATATGCAATTTCAGTAGTTGCTTTACACCGTGCAGGTAAAGCAATGGAGATAGGGCGTAGTAGTATTGGTGATACTAAACTTAAAATTGGTGATGTATTACTGGTTCAAGGTAAAACAGAACAAATACATTTGTTAAAGTCTAAAAAAGGTTTTTTAACTATTGATGGTGCAGAAGCCTTACCACAAACCAGTAAAGCGCCAATTGCGTTAGGAACGTTATTAGCGGTTGTTGCATCTTCAGCGCTTGGTCTGTTGCCGATTGAAATTAGTTCTATTGTTGGTGTACTTATACTGCTTATGACTAAATGTTTAAATTGGGAAGAAGCTGCATCTGCTTTGAGTACTCAAGTTATTTTAATTGTGGCTGCTTCCCTCGCTTTGGGCTCAGCGATGATGATAACAGGGGGCGCTGAATATATCGCACAGGTTTTTGTTGCTGTATCTTTTGGGCTCCCTCCGGGTGGTGTGATTGCGGCATTGATGTTGTTACTCGCTATTTTAACCAATATTGTATCGAATAATGCTGCGGCAGTTATTGGTACACCCATTGCTATCTCTGTTGCTAGCCAACTCAATCTGCCGGCAGAACCTTTTATCTTAGCTGTTTTATTTGGTGCTAATTTAAGCTATGCAACCCCGATGGCGTATAAAACTAATTTGTTGGTAATGAATGCTGGCGGTTATCAGTTCTCTGACTTTATGCGGGTTGGTATTCCACTAATTTTATTGATGTGGGTAACGCTTTCGTTCTTACTAAGTTTTCTTTATTTGTAATGTACATTTGAGCTGTTAATGACTTAAATATATTTTTATAACAGTAAGTTATGGTCACTTAGATTATAAAACGTAGATGTTTATTATAATATCTACGTTTTTTTTGTGCTCATTTGCTTGTGTATATGAAAAAACATATATACAATTATTTTTATATATTGTGAGTGTAAGATTTAATATGAACAAAAGTAAACGCAGCGTACTTTTTCTATGTACTGGTAATTCAGCGAGATCACAAATGGCAGAAGCGTTGCTTAAGCACAAAGCAGGTGATCAATTTGATATTTTTAGTGCGGGTACACAACCCGAAAATGTCGATGGACGTGCGATTGCAGCATTAAAGCAATTTGGTATTGATCCACCGCAATTAGTCTCTAAAGGAATTGATACATTTGTAGGCCGAGAGTTTGATTTTGTTATTACACTTTGTGATAAAGCCAGCAGTGAATGTCGGGATTTTCCTGATGCAAAACAACAATATGCCTGGGACTTTCCAGACCCTAAAAACCGTTTAGGTAATGCACCATTTACAGTGACTTTAAATGAGTTAAGTCGTCGTTTGTCTATGTTTCTAATCATGGAAGGAGCGAGTGTTGAAGAGAAGGTCAGCAACAACACAGAGCTTAGTGAAACAGAAGAAAAAACGCTGCGTTTAACACCGATTGATTTTTATAAAAACCTGACAGATGAAATCCGAATGAAGGTCTTAATGTTATCGCATTATCATGGTGAATTATGTGTCTGTGAAATAATGGAAGCTTTAGCTGAAGATAGTCAGCCTAAGGTATCTCGTAATTTAGCACTATTAAGAAAATCTAATATTTTGAGTGCTCGAAAACATGGTCAATGGGTGTTTTACCGAATTAACCCTGAACTTCCTCATTGGGCAAAAGCGGTTATAGCAGAGACAACGGAAAATAATACACATCTTTTCCAGGATGCAAATTTACGATTAACTAAAATGCAAAGCCGACCGAATAAAGCTACTTTTTGTAAGTAAAATTGTGCGAAGTAAAAATTAAATTTAAGGATATATTTTAATGGGTATTTTTGAGCGTTATTTATCATTTTGGGTAGCTATTAGCATGCTTTCTGGTGTGTTGTTAGGGTTATGGCAACCAGAGGTATTTCAGCTTATTGCTAACGTTGAAATAGCGCATGTTAATATTGTGGTAGCTATTTTTATTTGGGTGATGATTTACCCAATGATGGTGCAAATTGATTTTTCAGCAATAAAAGATGTAGGTAAAAACCCAAAAGGGTTAGTTCTAACCGTGATAATTAATTGGTTGATTAAACCCTTTACTATGGCAGGTTTAGGTTGGCTTTTCTTTAATGGTTTATTTGTTGATTTAGTCGATCCTGAATCTGCACAGGAATATATTGCGGGTATGATTTTACTTGGTGTTGCGCCATGTACTGCCATGGTGTTTATTTGGTCGCAATTAACAAAAGGTGATCCAAACTATACCTTAGTACAAGTATCAGTGAATGATGTCATTATGATTTTCGCTTTTGCGCCAATATCGGCATTATTACTTGGGGTGAGTGATATTGAAGTACCGTGGGAAACCTTATTTATCTCAGTGGTCCTTTACGTGCTATTACCGTTAGTTGCCGGTATTTTAACTCGCCAAAAATTAAATAATAGTGAGAAATCACTGACGCACTTTCTATCAACAATGAAGCCTTGGTCAGTTATTGGATTGCTCGCTACGGTAGTATTATTATTTGGCTTTCAAGCCAATACAATTATTAATGAGCCTGAAACCATTGGCTTAATCGCTATTCCATTAATGATCCAAACTTACGGTATCTTCATTATTGCTTATATCGCTGCTATATGGATGAAGCTGCCTCAAAATATTGCGGCACCAGCCTGTTTAATTGGTACTTCAAACTTTTTTGAATTAGCTGTTGCGGTTGCCATTTCACTGTTTGGTTTACATTCAGGGGCTGCGCTTGCAACCGTCGTTGGGGTGTTAGTGGAAGTACCCGTAATGCTCTCCTTAGTTTATATCATTAATCGGACACAACATTGGTTTAAATAAAATGATTAAGAAAACACTATGCTTAACACATCCTTTTGATACGTTACCGTTAGATAATGGCGCTCAACTTATTTTTACTCCTTGTCCGGGCACAAAAGAAGCAGATTTAGTCGCATCTATTGCCACGCTTAAAAATGCGGGTACTAATTTACTTATTACCTTGATGTTTGATGAAGAAATGGAAAGAAATGCAGTACTTTCTTTACCTGAAGAGTGCAACAAGCAAGGTATACAATGGTTACAATTGCCTATTTTAGATGACGCTGAACCAAATCAGGCATTTGAAACACAATGGCAGGTTCATAAAGCTAACATCATAAAGATAATAAATAACAAAGGAGTTATTGCGGTCCATTGTAAAGGTGGCTCTGGCAGAACAGGTTTAGTTATCGGATTAATACTGTTAGCCCTAGGTTGGTCTCATGAAAAAATTATTTCTGAGGTACAAAAACTCAGACCGACATCATTAAAAAACTTGAAGCAATTAAATTACTTTAATTCATATTAAATATTCTTGTTCTTATTTTAGGAAAAAACGATGACACTTAAAATTGGTATTAATGGCTTTGGCCGTATGGGACGTTTATCGATGCGGGCTGCATTTGATTGGGATGATGTAGAAATTGTTCATATTAACGATCCTGCAGGTGATGCGGCAACATTAGCGCATTTAATGACTTTTGATTCAGTTCATGGTCGCTGGTGTCATGAAGCGACGAGTAAAAAAACAGTGAATGGCGAGGAAATGATCATAAATGGCAAAGCGATCCCTTGTACACAAAATAAAATAACACAAGAGACTGATTGGTCAAAATGTGATGTTGTTATTGAAGCTTCAGGTAAAATCAAAACGAAAGCTTTATTACAAGCTTATTTAGATCAAGGCGTTAAACGTGTAGTTGTTACAGCGCCGGTAAAGGAAGAGGGAGTGTTAAATGTTGTAATGGGAGTTAATGATCACTTATACAATAAAGAAATTCATTCTATTGTAACGGCTGCATCATGTACCACTAATTGTATAGCCCCTGTCGTTAAGGTTATTCACGAAAAGATAGGCATTAAGCATGGTTCGATTACCACTATTCATGACATAACGAATACGCAAACTATTATTGATGCGCCGCACAAAGACCTACGACGTGCTCGCTCATGTGGCACTAGCTTAATTCCAACAACAACAGGGTCAGCAACAGCGATAACACATATTTTCCCTGAATTAAAAGGAAAACTAAATGGTCATGCTATTCGTGTACCGTTAACCAATGCTTCTATTACCGATTGTGTGTTTGAGTTAGAAAAAAATACAACAGTAGAAGCGGTAAATAACTTACTTAAAGAAGCTGCTAATAATGAGCTTAGCGGTATTTTAGGTTATGAAGAACGACCATTAGTTTCTATTGATTATAAAACAGATCCACGTTCAAGCATTATCGATGCTTTATCAACGATGGTCGTTAATAATACTCAAGTTAAATTATATGTTTGGTATGACAATGAATGGGGTTATGCCAATAGAACGGCTGAATTAGCGCGTATGGTCGGATTAGCCGATTTAGCCTAAAGGAATAGTTATTAATGAGTTTTTTATCGTTAAAAACATTAACGCCGCAGATTAAACAATACTTAATGATAACAGGTAATTATTGGGCATTTACCTTAACTGATGGTGCTCTACGCATGCTTGTAGTGCTTTATTTTCATCAATTAGGCTATAGCCCACTAAAAATTGCGATGTTATTTTTGTTTTATGAAATATTTGGCGTGATTACTAATCTTGTTGGTGGTTGGTTAGGGGCAAGGTTTGGTTTAAATAAAACCATGAATATTGGTTTAGCGATGCAAATTGTAGCTCTTGGTATGCTGACAGCTCCGCCAGAAATGTTGACTGTGGTCTATGTTATGATGGCGCAAGCGCTTTCCGGAATAGCGAAAGATCTTAATAAAATGAGCGCTAAAAGTTCGATAAAATTACTGGTTCCTGAAAATGCCGAAAATAAACTATATCAGTGGATTGCTATTCTTACGGGGTCTAAAAATACGCTTAAAGGAGTTGGTTTCTTTTTAGGGGGAATATTATTAACATTAATAGGCTTTAAGGGCGCTATTATTGTGATGGCGCTCTTATTAATAGTGGTTTGGATTTTTAGCCTTTTATATTTAAAAGAAGATTTAGGAAAAGCCAAAAACAAACCAAAATTTACTAAGATATTTTCTAAAAGTGATGCTATTAACCGCCTATCTGCTGCACGAATGTTTTTATTTGGTGCTAGGGATGTGTGGTTCGTTGTTGCTTTACCTGTTTACCTTGCGGCGACTTTTCAATGGGATCATTGGTGGGTTAGTGGCTTTATGGCTTCTTGGGTAATTGGTTATGGTATTGTTCAATCGTTTGCCCCTTACTTTACCGGGAAAAAACAAGGCAAAGTACCTACTGGAAAATCAGCCTGTTTGTGGGCTGTAATGCTGAGTTTATTGCCTATAGCAATAGCGGGTTCATTATATTTTGATTTTTATATTCAGTATTCAATCATAATTGGTTTATTGATTTTTGGTATTGTGTTTGCGATTAATTCATCGCTACATAGTTACCTTATTGTAAGTTATGCTAATAAAGATGCAGTGTCACTTGATGTTGGTTTTTATTATATGGCCAATGCTATGGGGAGGTTAATGGGTACTGTATTATCTGGATGGATGTATCAAGAACAAGGTTTAATTGCCTGTTTAGTCATTTCGACATTATTTGTGAGCATCGCTGCACTTATCTCAAGTAAACTGCCAAATAAAAATGAGCCGACAAGCTAAAATATACTTTATCAGTTCTCAGTTTTCTTATATAAAAAAAGGCCCAAACTATGCTAGTTTAGGCCTAAAAAGTTGGCTCAAAGGGGTTTGAGCCATGCGCTATATTCGTTTACATACGTTACTAAATATTCTAAGCATAAAGTCCAGACCCTGCCTGCTGCGAGCATATACTTTATTTCAGAGAGAGGAAGTAAAATATTTATGTCTGTAAACTGCTATAGTGCTTGAATAAGTGTAGTGCAAGGTTTGAGTTATGCGAATTATTTTTAATAATATTGTAAAATTGACTTAGTAATTATTCAATTTCACAATAATTCAAAGGCTTAATACGCTAACTTTAAATGGGAAATCTTCCTTACAAATTAACACGTAAGTGTTAATTTGTTGTTTGTATAAGCCCCATACTTTCATCGGCAAAACCAACACCTGCTTCAGTATAAAAATTAAACACTTTATCAATACCTAGCTCTTCTAACTGAGAGCGCTCATCATCATAACGAGCAATAGCGGCTATTTTCCCTTGATAACCTGCAGATTTTAATTGGTTCGTTATATTCACACTGTCGATTACGTTTGGTAAGGCAAGTAGTACGAGTTTTAAGTTAGATAGGTTAACTTTTTCCCAGAAAAATGCATCTTCGGCATCTCCACAATACACTTGAGCACCTTGTTCTGAAAGTAATTGCACTTTTTCAGGCTCGGCATCGAGCCCCCAAGCTAGTTTATTGTCATGTTCACAAATTGCACGGTAAGCTCCCATACCAACACGACCCATTCCTATGATCACGATAGGTGCATCTTGAGGCTGAGAAAATTTATCTTCAGCTAAATATTCATTACGTTCAAATTTATAGAAAAACTCTTTATGTTTACTAAAAAAGCTATGTGCATGAGGGTACAGAATATTGGTGATCACAAAAGACATAGATACAGCTAAAGCTAAAATAACCAACCACACACTACTTAACCATTCATTAGACACACTGATTGCTCCGACAATTAAACCAAATTCACTAAAATTACTTAGTGCTAACGCCGATAAATATGATGTTCGACAACGTATTTTTAGCAAGCTTAATAGCCCGAAGAACAGAATGAATTTTAATGGGATAATTAAAACCAGCATTGCAGCTAAGCCTAACATCTCTAAAGTAGGAATGGCGCTAAAGCCGATAGATAGGAAGAAACCGATAAGAAACATATCTTTAAAGCTTAGTAGTGACTTATTTATTTCTGTAGCTTTAAGGTGCGAAGAAAGAAAAATTCCGACTAATAGTGCTCCCAAATCACCTTTAATATTCACTAATTCAAATAGTTCATAACTACCAAGCGCAATAAAAAAACCCGTTAAAGGGAGTAATTCTCCATGGCCAACATGATCGACAATTTTATTAATAACAGGTTTGATAATAAACAATAGTAGTAAAGCCAATGCCCAAACAGTAGGCGTTTTGCCTGTGGCAATCACTAAAAAGGCAACAGCCACAATATCTTGAATTACCAGTATACCAACCGCTAATTTGCCATGGCGAGTACGCATTTCACCATTTTCTTCAAGTAGTTTGATCACGCACACGGTACTGCTAAAACTTAACGCAAAAACAATAAGTGTTGCGGTTAAAACATCCAACTTAGAGAAGTAGCCTATAGCTGAGATAGTAAAGAGTTTTATAATTATGACAGTGAGCACTATCCAAAGTAGGGTATGCAGTGAACTAGCTAACCAAATTTCATTTTTAAATAAACTTCTAACATTAAGTTTTAAGCCAATGGTAAATAGCATTAAGGTTATGCCTAAATTACTTAAAATGGTTAGACTTTCATCAGCCTGATAACCCATAAAGTTTAAAATAAAGCCAGCTAAAAGGTAGCCTATTGAAGGAGGGAAAGAAAAAGTTTTTGCTGCTAAGCCACAAATAAAAGCAAAAAGAATCCAGATAAAGTCCATATTTAGCTCAAGTTAAGTTGTTATGCCATTAAATGATATCGATATAATAGCATAGCTATAAAAGGTTACTGATTGATATTAATCAATATTTGTTATCACCTTACGTTATATTAGTATAGCAAACGTTAGCTAGCTATCTAGGGGCTAAGCTTTGCAACCATTTATTAATTTCTACATACATAAAATCTTTAATAATAGCTTGTGCTTGAGCATTTGGGTGTAAATTATCGTTTTGCATTAATTTAGGTTCAATAGCAATTTTAGTCATAAAATAAGGCATTAAATACGCGTTTGTTGCTTTGGCTACTTTATTGTAACTATCAGTAAACATCGTGGTATAGCGTGCACCTAGATTAGGTGGAATTTGAATTTCCATTAATGCGACTTGCGCACCTTGTGCTTGGCTTTTAGTCACTAACTCAGTTAAATGCTTTTGTAAAATTTTTATAGGAAAGCCTCTAATTCCATCATTGCCACCAAGTTCTATTAATACGTGGCTTGGCTGATGGGTTTCAAGCCAAGTGTCTATATTGAGTAGAGCATTGTCAGTGGTTTGTCCGCTAATAGCTGTGTTAATGATGATGATATCATTATCTTTTTTGTTATATTTATTTTGTAACAAATGAACCCAAGCTTCTTCTTGCTCTAGTCCATAACCTGCGCTTAAGCTGTCACCAATAAGTAATATTTTGTCTTTAGCGGTGGTTGTAAATGACAAACATGTTAGCATTATAACAACAGCAAAATTTAGGAAAAAACGAGTCATGCCAGTACCTTCTCAATTAAATGTTATCCAAGTCTCAGAATTAAGTAAACATGTTAGCACGCTTGAAGGAAGCCTCACTATCCTTAACGATATTAATTTTAACGTCAGGCAGGGAGAATCTGTAGCAATTGTTGGAGCTTCAGGCTCAGGTAAGTCTACTTTATTGAGTTTGCTAGCAGGACTAGATGTCGCCAGTGCAGGGGAAATCTATTTAGATGGTGACGCGTTAAGCACGCTTAATGAAGAAGCAAGAGCGAAAGTAAGGGCGGAAAAAGTAGGTTTTGTTTTTCAATCTTTTATGTTGGTACAGAGTTTAACTGCTCTAGAAAATGTTATGTTACCTGCCGAGTTAGCAGGCGATCGAAATGCTAAAAAAGAAGCCTTAGATCTTCTAGATAAGGTAGGCTTGTCTCATCGTTTAGAGCATTATCCATCACAATTATCTGGAGGCGAGCAACAACGTGTTGCCATTGCACGAGCTTTTGTTGGTTCACCAAAAATACTTTTTGCTGATGAGCCTTCGGCCAACTTAGATAGTAAAAATGGACATTTAATTGAAGATTTATTATTTGATCTGAACAAACAAAATGGCACTACCTTGGTATTGGTTACTCATGATGAACAATTAGCTAAACAATGTCAGCGAATTATTCATATTGAAGGCGGACAGCTTGAAAAAATTAGCGAAGGGGTGATTGCTAATGTGGGTTAAGTTAGCTGTTAAATTATTTACGCGTGAATTTCGTCGTGGTGAACTAACGATTATATTCGCCGCTATTGCATTGGCGGTGTTAACTGTTTTTAGTTTGTCGTCAATAACCGAACGTATTGGCTTAAACATAGAACAAAAAAGTAGTGACTTTATTGCAGCTGATAGGCGCCTTTCAAGTAATCATGCTTTTGATCCTGACATACTACACAAAGCCAAAGCGCAGGGACTTGAAACGGCACAACTCTTATTTTTTGACTCTATGTTGTTTGCTAATGATGAATTAGTGTTAGGGTCGGTTAAGGCTACCTCGCAATCTTATCCGCTAAAAGGAAAAATCACGATCAAGGATACGCTAGTTGGAGAGTCTTATGAGGTTGATACTGGCCCTAAAGTTGGTACTGTTTGGCTGAGTGAAGGTTTATTCTATCCGCTTAATGTGAACGTGGGTGATAAAGTTGAGTTAGGGGCAGGTATTTTTGTTATTACAAAAGTTTTGGTGAATGAGCCTGATGCTCCATTTTTTTCTTTATCCGGAAATAAAAGAGTATTACTGAATTATGAAGATATTCCTGCTACCAAAGCCGTACAAGCAGGAAGTCGAGTTTTTCATCGTTTATTGTTTGCGGGTGAAGAACAAGAGTTATCAGATTATTACGCTTGGTTAAAACCACAGCTTCAAAATAACCAAAGTTGGGAAGGGATCAAAGACCGACAAACGCCATTGGGTAATAATTTAGAGCGCGCTGAAAGTTTCTTATTGCTAGCTGGATTGTTCGGTATTATGTTGGCTGCGGTTGCTATGGCGGTTTCTGCTAAACGGTATTGTGAGCGACAATATGATCCTGTCGCTATGATGAAAACATTAGGAGGTAGCCGCACAACAATTCGTAATATATTTTTACTCCACCTAAGTTTAGTCACTATTTGTTCTATTATGGCGGGTTTAGCCATAGGTTTTATTTTGCAAAATATTGGGGCAAGTTATTTGGCTAATTTTATGGGGACAGAATTACCGCCATCAGGTTTTAGACCTTGGATTTTATCAACATTCATTGGTGTGGTATGTGCATTAATGTTTTCACTTAAACCTTTATTAGACTTATTTGATATTCCACCTTTACGGGTGTTGCGTCGTAATTTAGGGGATACGTTAGCGTTAAGCCGTATTCATATTGCGCTGTCACTTATTACTATTTTTGCTTTAATGTGGTTGTTCAGTGGTGCACTTGTGACTACCTTAGTTTTATTTGCTTCAACCTTATTAATCATCGTTATTTTATTTGCCATATCGCGCTTGTTTTTTGCTGCAGGACGCAGTTTAGGTTTAAGACCTGGCTCTAGTTGGTCATTAGCTATTGCTACATTACAAAAACGAGCAAATGCTAATGCTATTCAATTAATTAGCTTTGCTTTGGCTATTCAATTAATGCTGTTTTTAGTTGTGCTAAAAAATGACATGATTGCGGATTGGCAAATGCAAGTGCCTGAAGATGCGCCAAATATGTTTATCATCAATATTGCAGAAAAAGAAATTGACCCTATAAAACAGTTCTTTAATGATAAAGGCATTACACATGAAGCTTTTTATCCTGTCTTTAAGGGGCGCGTTGATGCCGTTAATGGCGAAGAATTTGCGCGACGTGTTTCACAGCAAGAGGGTGAAGAGAAAGATGAAAATGCTAGAAATGGCTCAAGACGTGAGCCTAATTTAACTTGGTTAGATGAATTACCTGAAGGTAATGAGATAACCGAAGGTGAATGGTTTAGTACGGAAAATGGTGATGCGTTAGAAGTTTCAGTTTTTGAAGGTTGGAAAGATGATCTTGATATAGCGCTTGGTGACACCTTAACAATTTTAGTGAATGAACAAAAGTTTGAGGTAAAAGTTACTAGTTTTAGAAGTGTTAATTGGGGAAATATAAAACCTAACTTCTTTATGATTTTAAGTCCTAATATGGTTGGAAAAGTACCCGTTACTTATTTTAGTGCAGCAAAACTAGAAGAGGGGCACACTAAAGATATCAGCCTTTTACTACAACGACACCCTACTATTAACATGATCGATGTTAAAACTCGCATGGAGCAAGCACAAGCAATTATTTCGCAAGTTACACTTGCCATAGGCTTTGTATTATCAATTGTGTTAATTAGCGGTGCATTAGTACTGATATCACAAGTACAAGCGAGCTTGTCTGAGCGTTTACAGGAAGTGGTTATATTACGGACTTTAGGTGCCAAAGGGCGCTTGATTAAATTGGCAACACTTTATGAGTTTTTATTACTTGGTGCTATTTCTGGTTTAGTTGCTGCTATGGTAAGTGATATTACCTTACTTGTAATTCAGCAACAATTGTTTGATCTTGAAGGACGACTTCACCCTTATGTATGGGGACTTGGGCCGGCAAGTGGTGCTTTGTTTGTTGGTAGCATCGGTTACATTATGGTTGCTCAAACGATGCGTCAAAATACCCAAGGTTTATTAAGAAAACTGAGTTAATCTAATATCAAAAGCAAGCAATTCATAAGCTAGTGCCAGAGACTAATTTCAGGTATATTAACTCTTATTAAAAAATAAGAGTTAATTTTCATGGTATTATCGACTAAAAACAGCTCAATGGTTAAAGGGTTTGTCACTGTTGCTGCTATCTTTATCATCTTTGCAGGAGTAAAAACAGCAGCAAATATATTAGTCCCCTTTTTATTATCTTTATTTATTGCCATCATTTGTAACCCTCTTGTTGTTAAGGCGAGTCAATTTAAGATACCTAAAGCCGTTTCGGTGATTATTGTTATTGCTATCTTTGTCACTATTGCTTTATCGTTAGCAGGCTTAGTGGGCAAGTCACTGAATGAATTGTCAGAACTTATTCCTCAATATCGACTACAATTCCAAGAGCAATTTACTTGGTTAACTGCTTTTTTATCTCGTTATAATATTCAAATATCGTCTTCTATTTTATTAGAATACTTTGATCCTGCCGCGGCTATGGGCATGGCGGCAAATATGCTGAGTGGTTTTGGCTCGGTAATGGCTAATTTACTGTTAATTGTGCTTACTGTTGTGTTTATGCTTTTTGAAGCATCTTCATTTCCTGTGAAATTGCATTTTGCACTTGACGATCCTGAGATGCGTATTAAGCAAATTGAACGTTTCTTAGCCTCGGTAAATCATTATATCGCTATTAAAACAATGGTTAGTATTGCTACCGGTATGGTTGTCTCGCTGATGCTTTGGGCCTTTGGGTTAGATTTCTATCTTTTATGGGGGGTATTTGCCTTCTTATTAAATTACATCCCAAATATTGGTTCAATTATTGCTGCTGTGCCTGCTGTAACCTTAGCAAGTTTACAGTTAGGTATTGGTGAAGCTGGTTTTATAGGATTGGGTTATGTTGCTATTAATATGGTGATGAGGCTGTAGAATTTCTCCAAAAAGACGTATTTACGTCTTTTTTTATATTTCCTCAATTGTTTGTTTTTTAAGCTTGAAGCAAGTTCCTCACTGTGATCTAATAGATATTATTCACCGATAGCAAAATATCATGGCCAATTATAAACCTGATTTATCCTGTCAAAGTAAGTTCATCCCCATCAATTTCTCACAACAAATAGTCCCCGGAACGTTTGAATATGCGCTTGCGCATATTGTTGATAATCACCTTGATTTATCGGGCTTCGAACAGTGGTATCAAAACGACAATGGCGGCGCAGCTGCCTATTCACCGTCTGTGATGTTAAAAATAATTCTCTTTGGTTATTCTCGTGGTTTTATCACTAGTCGCCGCATTGCTAATGCGTGTGAAACTAACATTACCTTTATGAGTTTATCGGGTGATGTGCAACCGCATTACACCTCAATAGCTTCGTTCGTTGCTCGAATGAAAGACCAAATAGAGCCTCTCTTTACGCAAGTTTTAATGATATGTGACAAAGAAGGTTTGATAGGTCGCAACATGTTTGCCATTGATGGCTGTAAGTTAAAATCAAATGCGAGTAAAGAATGGAGCGGCACATTCGACGAGTTAGGTCGTAAAAAAGCAAAGCTAGAGCGCGCGAGTAAACGAATTATCGAACGCTATCAATCTCAAGATGGCCTAAATGAAGCGTTAATAACACAAGACTTAAAACAAAAAGAAAAACTGGATAAAAGTGCAGAGAAAATCACTGAATTTTTAGCCACACATCAAGAAAAAACAGGCAGCAAAGGCAAACCGGTTAAAAGTAATATCACCGACCCAGACAGTGCGAAAATGACTACCTCAAAAGGCACCATTCAAGGCTACAATGGTATCGCGATTAATGACGATAAACACCAAATTATACTGCAAGCACAAGCGTGGGGCTCAGTAGGAGAGCAACAAACCTTACAGCCAGCCGTTGCACAATTAAAAAAACAACTTGTTAAACTCAATACAAAAAAAGAAGTAGATAAACGCACTATCAAATTCACCGCAGACAGCGGATTTAACAGTGAAGTGAATCTTGAGTTTATGGCACAAAGTGGCTTTGATAGTTATATTGCAGACAATCAATTTAGAAAAAGAAATCCGCTATTTAAAGAAAGTGAAACTTATGAAACAGCGCAAGAAAAGCGGCGATTAAAACG
>NZ_JAUOPW010000035.1:0-32889 GCF_030547795.1 Colwellia sp. 5_MG-2023
GGCTCCCCAAACTGGGCTTGAACCAGTGACACATGGATTAACAGTCCATCGCTCTACCAACTGAGCTATTGGGGAATTGCTTTCTTTCGATTGCGTGTTAACCGTCTTGGCTAACGGGGCGGAATATTAAAGACCTGATGGCAAACTGTCAACACTAAAATAAGAAAAAAATGAATTATTCGTTTGTTTGCTCAAATTGCGTTCAGTAACGTTAGTTTGTCATCGCTTCTTGACCGTTTCTTATGCATCAATTTTTAATTGCTTATAAAACCTGATGAAAATGTAGTTATCCACGAAACTTGTGGATAACTATGTTAGTTAAATTGTAAAAACTAGTGACATTATCGTTTTCCTTAGCGTGTAGGTAAGTCAACAACAAAATGAATGTTTTATTTACTTATTTGTTATCAGTAACTTATGAGTTTTTTGTGTTTTTATTAGCACTTTAGGTTGGTTTTTAATCAGTTATATATTTGACTGCATTTACTGTGCATTTCTTTTGCTTTTGATTACAATAGCAATTGTTAAACTTATGTATTATCACTAGGAATTCTCTAAAATTTATTAATGACGTCAATTAAAAAGATAAAAAATAATAAGCAACCGATCAATTTACTCAAAGATCCTGTTGGTAATACTATAAAACGAATGACCATCCCAATGATTTACGGCATGATTTTGTTAATGACTTTTAATTTAGTCGATACATTTTTTGTCAGTATGCTAGGGACACAGCCGTTAGCTGCTATTAGCTTTACTTTTCCTGTTACCTTTACCGTTATTAGTTTGATGATTGGTTTAGGTATAGGTACGTCGGCAGTTATTGCTAAGTTTTTAGGGCGTGATGATCATGAATCGGCAAAAAACTCAGCTACAGCTGCCTTATACATGTCAGCAATTGTCGTTATCATATTGTCATTTATTGGTTATTTATATACAGATGAACTTTTTACTTTGCTTGGTGCAAAGCAATCTTTATTACCTTTAATCCATGAGTACATGGATATATGGTACCTAGGTAGTGTGTGCTTAATTGGCCCTATGATAGGTAATGCTGTACTTCGAGCATCGGGTGATACAAAGACGCCTAGTATCGTGATGGGCAGTTCAGGGTTAATCAATGCTGTGCTTGACCCTATATTTATTTTTGGTTTTGGCCCTATTCCTGCGATGGGAATCGAAGGTGCTGCCATAGCTTCCTTAATTTCTTGGATTGTTGGTTTTTTACTGATATTGATCATTTTAACAAAACAAAAAAACTTAATTCATACGCATTTTATCCCCATGAAACAATTAATGATTTCATGTCGTGGTATATTGAAAATAGGTTTACCTGCTGCAGGTGCTAATATGTTAACACCAATTGCTGCAGCGATTATGACTGCTATTGCTGCGAGTTATGGTGAGTCCGCTGTGGCTGGCTTTGGGGTTGGCTCTCGTATAGAATCTATTGCTTCATTAGTCGTCTTAGCAATGACAATGACTTTGCCACCTTTTATTAGCCAAAATTTTGGTGCAGGTAATATGGAACGTGTTGAACAAGCCTATAAAACGTCTATTAAGTTTATTATATTTTGGCAAATACTGATTTATATGGTCTTAGTAATTGCAGCTCCATTGATTGCATCCGTTTTCGCTAAAGAAAAAGAAGTCGCAGACATTATCGTATTATTTATGTGGATTTTACCTTTAGGTTATGGTCTTCAAGGTGTAGTCATATTAACTAATTCATCGTTTAATGCGCTTCATAAACCGATAACCGCTTTGATATTGAGTATTATAAGGTTATTTATTTGTTATGTACCTTTAGCTTATTTAGGAAGTTATTTGTATGGTTTACATGGTTTTTTTATTGGCGCTTTACTTGGTAACTTAGTGATGGCATTTATTTCTTACCGATTATTCATTAAGCAGTTTAATCATGATGAGTTTATTACTAAGGAACAATTGTCTTGAAAGAAGAATTATTTAAAGAAACAATGGTTAAATCACTGAAATTAGAATCGGATTATATACCCAGTGGTGATCAGCCAACGGCTATTAAACAGTTATTAGAAGGCATTGATTCAGGATTAGCGCATCAAACCTTATTAGGAGTTACTGGCTCGGGTAAAACTTTTACTATTGCGAATGTGATTGAACAGCTTAACCGTCCGACGATGTTATTAGCGCCAAATAAAACTTTAGCGGCTCAACTTTATGGTGAGATGAAAGAATTTTTTCCAAACAATGCTGTGGAATACTTTGTTTCTTATTATGACTATTATCAACCCGAAGCTTATGTGCCAACAACAGACACTTTTATTGAAAAAGATGCTTCGGTTAATGAACATATCGAACAAATGCGCTTGTCGGCAACTAAGGCATTGTTAGAACGTCGTGATGTTATTATTATTGCATCTGTTTCGGCTATCTATGGGTTAGGGGATCCTGATTCATATTTAAGAATGATGTTGCATATAAGTGTTGGTGACATTATTAATCAACGAGATATATTACGTCGACTGGCGGAGTTACAATATAAACGTAATGATCTGGCGTTTGCACGTGCAACTTACCGTGTACGCGGTGATGTCATTGATATTTTTCCAGCTGAATCTGATCGTCTTGCACTGCGGGTTGAATTATTTGATGAAGAAATAGAACGTATTAGTCAGTTTGATCCTTTAACGGGACAAGTAGAGCGAACACTAGCACGTGTTACTGTATACCCTAAAACGCATTATGCAACACCACGCGATAAAATATTATCGGCAGTAGAAAAAATAAAAATAGAGCTAAAAGAGCGCTCTCAGTTTCTTAAAGATAATAACCGTTTAGTAGAAGAGCAACGTATTTCTCAACGTACTCAATTTGATATTGAAATGATGACAGAGCTTGGCTATTGCTCAGGCGTTGAAAACTACTCACGTTATCTGTCTGGTCGTGAAGCAGGAGAAGCACCGCCGACTTTATTTGATTATTTACCTGACGATGGGTTACTTATTATTGATGAATCACATGTTACTGTGCCTCAAATTGGCGCCATGTATAAAGGTGATCGGTCTCGAAAAGAAAATTTAGTAGAATATGGTTTTAGGCTTCCTTCTGCACTTGATAACAGACCGATGAAATTTGAGGAGTTTGAAGCTTTATCACCTCAAACTATTTATGTTTCTGCTACTCCAAGTCATTATGAGATAGAGAAGTCTGCAGGAGAGGTTGCTCAGCAAGTTGTTCGACCAACGGGGTTACTTGATCCACAAATTGAAGTGCGAGACGTAGAAACCCAGGTTGATGATTTACTGTCAGAAATTAATAAACGATTACCATTGAATGAACGCGTGTTAGCAACAACGCTAACTAAACGTATGGCTGAAGATTTAACTGATTATTTAGATGAACACGGTATTAAAACACGGTACTTGCATTCAGATGTTGATACTGTTGAACGTGTTGAAATTATTCGTGACTTTCGCTTAGGTAAATTTGATGTGTTGGTGGGAATTAATTTATTACGTGAAGGCTTAGATATGCCCGAAGTTTCACTTGTTGCGATACTTGATGCGGATAAAGAAGGTTTTTTACGATCAGAGCGTTCGTTAATTCAAACAATTGGCCGAGCAGCACGTAATATTAATGGTAGAGCTATTTTATATGCGAGTAAAGTTACTAAGTCTATGCGTAAAGCGATTGATGAAACCGAACGTCGTAGAGGATTACAACATCAATATAATATCGACAATAATATTACGCCGAAAGGCGTTATCCGTAAAATAACGGATGTAATGGATGTTGGTGATTTCAGTCAATCAAAAGCGTTGGATCAAGTTGCTGAAAAAGTGGCTAACTACCAAGCTTTAACGACGAAAGAAATAGATAAAAAGATTTTAGAGCTTGAAAAAGCTATGTATTCACATGCACAAAACCTTGAATTTGAAAAAGCAGCCGCGACTCGCGATGAAATTGCGAAATTAAGAACTCAACAATTGAACACTTAGTGAATCAAACTATTGGCTCAGGTGTGTTATTGAGTTGTTATTCCTGATTTGTGAAGATAATGTTTAAGAATTTAAGGTTAATATATTTAAGCTTGATTATTAAGTACATTATTTAGGATAAATAATTGAATATTTTCCTATTATCTTTGCGATAGCGAAGCAGTTGCAATTATTTAAATAGCTAATTTCATTAATGACTTTATCTTGCATATCAGCAGGTAGTAGTAATATTTGTTCAAGATAAATATGTGTTTTGGTATCATTATTGCCATTAATAAATTTATTTATATACTGCGTTTGATGTCTGAATTCTTCATTCATACAACATCCTTAATAGCTTAATAGACAAGGTATTAATAAGTGTAGCTTATGATTTACTAACGGTTAGACGTATTTAGTCTTAAAATAACAATAAAGTACTATTGTGGTTATTTTATTGTTATTTAAATTATTTTGCGGACTTCTTTATTACGATAGATTTTATTTACCACAATGCGGGCACTTATTTTCATGGTGCTTCTCTTTTAACATTGTAATGCTACGTTGCAAGTCTTCAGGCTCAATCTCTAACTTTTCTGCTAGTGATTGTAATGTTTTAAAGTCATCGTTGTCGATATAACCATGAGTTAATGCCCCTTTAATGTTGGCGTCTAAACGTTCTTTTCTTCGTCGTAACTCTTCGCCAAAACGTGCAGCTAGCATACCCGCAGGTAATGCTACAAAAACGACACCAACAAGCATGATCAAGGTTGAGATGACTTTACCTAAGGTAGTAATTGGTACGGCATCGCCATAACCTACGGTTGTCATGGTAACCACAGCCCACCAAAAAGATTCAAAAATACTGCCAAAGGTTTCAGGTTGTACTTTTCCCTCGATAGAATAGATTAAACTTGCAGCGATAATAATAAAAAATAACATCACTATCATGACGGCAATAATATTTTTTAACTCTTTTGTGATAACAGTGATAAAAATATCAAACCCTTTAAAATAATGGGTTAATTTTAATAATCGTAATACTCTTATTAAGCGTAAAGTGCGTAAATCTAGAGAAAAGAATAGTGCGATAATGAAAGGTAGAATGGCAATTAAATCAATTAATGCCATAGGCGTGAATATATAGTTAATTCTTGCTTTTAAATTGGTGACCGTTTGATATTCTTCCGCTTCAACGCAACACCATACTCGTAATAAATATTCAAAACAAAAAATTGAAAGCGAAATAGTCTCAAAAAGTATAAATGCATGTTTATACAATAAATAATAGTCAGAATCAGAAGAGGTGATCGCTGCAGCAACGTTGCTTATAATAAGTATAATCAACAGCCAAGTAACGAGTTTTGCAGTAATGCCCGACTTAGTTTCACTTTCAAGTAACTGATATGTCTTAACTCGTAAAATATTTTTATTTGCAGTAGACATATCGTTACTTACTCATGTGACTGTTAGTTTGAATAACGCTGAGTGTAGGCTCTTAGTTATGCTTCATATTCAATAGGATCTATAACATTATTGTCACTGAATGCTTCAAGGCGTTCTTCACAAGCGCCGCATTTCCCACAGGCCTTCTCTCTGCCGTTATAGCAAGTCCATGTATCGCTATAGTCTAGACCCATACTTATCCCATCGCTCAAAATAGCTGATTTATTTACTGTTAAATATGGACTGAAGATTTCAACACTTTCATAATTCGCTATAAGACAAACATCATTCATTTTTTGAACAAATTCTGGTCGACAATCAGGATAAATGGTGTGATCGCCGCTATGTGCACCATAATATACTTGAGCAGCACCTACTGAAACCGCATAACCTACCGCTAACGATAATAAAATCATATTTCGGTTAGGTACCACGGTTGACTTCATATTTTCAGCTTCGTAATGACCTTCAGGAATATCAATATCATCGGTTAAAGAAGAGCCTGCTAATAATTGATTAATAGACGAAATATCAATAACTTTATGTTCAACCCCTAAAGAGGCGCAAACTTTACTGGCACACTCAAGTTCTTTTACATGACGTTGGCCGTAATCAAACGAAAGCGCAAATACTTCTTTGCCGTCTTTTAATGCACGATTCAATACGGTAAATGAATCCATTCCACCAGAATAAATAACCACAACTTTCTCTGTTTTTATTTGTTCTGTGGATAGTTTTTCAGTCATAGTTAAGTCTCTTAAAAATAAATAGGGTATAATCAGTTATGTCCATTTTACTTGAATAAAATCTTAGGCAAAAGCACAAATTAAAATGATTCAATATAAAATTAATGAAATGTTTGAAACAATACAAGGCGAAGGCTCTTTTACTGGTCAGCCGTCAATATTTATTCGTTTACAAGGTTGTCCTGTCGGCTGCTCTTGGTGTGATACAAAGCATACTTGGGAAGTTGAATTAAGTGATGAAGTAACCAAAGAAAAAATGTTAGCTAAATCGCAAGAAACGCCGCAATGGAGTAATCTTTCTGTGACGCAAATTAAAGCATTAGTTACAGAGCAAGGTTACCAGGCTAAACATGTAGTCATTACAGGAGGAGAGCCCTGTATGGTTGATTTAACACCTCTGTGTGATGCTTTTGAATATATTGGCTACAGCACTCAAGTTGAAACTTCAGGTACCTTTGATATTTTAGTGTCAACTAAGTGCTGGGTAACGGTTTCACCTAAAATTAATATGCGTGGTGGTTATCCGATATTATCTAGTGCAATGGCCCGCGCAGATGAAATTAAACACCCTGTTGCAACAGAGCAACATGTCGATGATCTGAAAACATTATTGGCAGAACATGATATTGGCAATACGCCTATATACTTACAACCCATTAGCCAAAAAGATCGAGCAACACAATTGGCAATTGATACTTGTATTGCTAATAATTGGCGTTTATCAATACAGGTGCATAAATATATAGGAATAGAATAGTTATATTGCTGAGCTTTTTAACTTATGTCACGTAAGTATGTTAAATGGGTTAAAAAGCTTAGAAGCAATATTTTTAGCATCATGTTTTGATTTTATTGTGAGGTTACTTTATATAAAACTTTGGAACACGGTTAGATATTCTAGTCAGTAGCTCATAATTGTTGCTTTCAAGGTGTTCGGCGACAGTTTCAATCGTTAAGTTTTCACCCCATAATTCAACACTATCGCCAACCTTAACACCAACAACATTAGTAACATCAATGGTGATCATATCCATTGATACTCTTCCGGCAAGTGTTGCAATCTGTCCATTAATACAAACAGGCGTACCATTTTTCGCGTTTCTAGGATAACCGTCTGCGTACCCTATTGCGACAGTGGCTATTATTGATGGGCGTTTAGCTTGCCATGTTTCGCCATAACCAACAGACTCGCCAACTTTTAATTTTCTCAGCGCCATAATTGTAGATTTTAATGTCATCACCGGTGCTAATTTAACGGGTAAATCATTAACCGGTATTGGTGTTGCGCCATATAAAGCAAGTCCTAACCTATTATAGTCACCATGACTTTTCGGCCAGCTTAAAATACCAGCAGAGTTAGCTAAACTTTTTTTATAACCATGTTTTTCATTTACTTGTTCAAATTGTTGAATCTGTAATTGTGTTTTGGGATTGTCTAACTCATCAGCACTAGAAAAGTGAGTACATAGCACTAAGTTTTCTAATTGCTCTGGTGATAATTGAGTTAAAATACTATCAACATCATTTGGTTTTATACCTAAACGATTCATGCCTGTATCTACTTTTAGCCACAATTTACCAACATATGGTGTAGGAAACTGCTTTAACCAATCCATTTGCTCCGTAGAGTGAAGCATCAACCAAAAGTTTTGTTGTAAGGCTATTGAGAAATCTTGATATGACAAGGCACCTTCAATTACCAAAATAGGTAAGGTTATACCTGCATCGCGCAGTTGAATTGCTTCATCAATAAAAGCAACAGCAAAGGCTGGGACATGTGGGCTTAAGTATTTAGCTATTTCAATGGCACCATGGCCATATGCATTCGCCTTTATTACAGCTATCGTTTCACTTCTTGGTGCGAGGTTAGCAATATGTGTGTAGTTACTTAATAATGCGGGTAAGTTTACAGTGGCGTAAGTTTTTCTAGAATGGTTATTCATACAGTTTATTGATTCAAAGTATTCATCTGATAGGCATGGCCCTTTGCCTCAGTTTACCATGTTTATAAATTTTTGGGAGCATTAGCTAACGATTTAACAAGGAATTTTAGCTATAAATAGTCTTTGTTTAGTTTGATATTTATGGTAACGATGAGGCTTAATTATAGAGTTATTATCGAAACCAATATTACACATATTGGACTTAATCATGTTAGCGTTTTTTATTTCTAAATATTGTTAGGCCTTTACTTTTTATTCATCTGTCTGCACGAGCAAGGATACATACTCTTTGACTGTAATGGGCTTAGAGAACCAATAACCTTGGAAATATTCACAGCCGTTATTTTTTAATTCAAGGTATTGTTTTTCTGTTTCTACTCCTTCTGCGATGACACTGAAGTTATAAAGTTTAGCAATTGATAAAATAACAAGAGACATGCCAATTAGTGGTGATGTGTTTTCCATATCGCCACTAACAAAGCTTCTATCTATTTTTAAATTATTGAGTGGGAATTTTTTTAGTTGGTTAAAGGATGTGTAGCCAGTACCAAAATCATCGAGTGATAGCTTAAATCCGATTCTTCTTAAATAAATAAGGGTGTCGATTGCTTGCAAGTCACTTTCTACTAAGCTGGTCTCAGTAATTTCAAGCTCAATAATTGTTGGGTCGAGATTATATTGGTTAAGGATTTTTTTAATACGCGGAATAAAGTCTTTATTATGAAGTTGTTTAGAGGAGATATTGATTGAATAAAATTCAATACTGGGAATTCTTAACATATCAGTGTTAGCAATTATTTTAAATGATTCATTAAGTACCCAATAATCGATTTGTTGAATTAATCCCGTGCTTTCAGCGATTGGAATAAATTTATCTGGACCATACTCTTTGAGTTCCTTCCTATCACATCTAAGCAATAATTCAGCACCAACAATATTATTTTTGTTATGACGAAAAATAGGCATAAATACCATATGAAATTCGTTGTTATTCAGTGCTTTTGTTAGTTCTTGTGCTATATGTTTTTGCTCCTTAAATTGCTTGCTAATAGATTCATCAAAGACTTGTATACTATTATCTCCAAGCTGTTTTGCTTGTTTTAATGTTATATCCACGTTATCGATAATATTTTGAAATTTCCCTTTAAATCTATTGGCTCTAACAATCGCGATAGATGCAGAAATTTTAATGGGATTTTTAGCTATAATAGTTAATTCATTAACAGCTAGTTTTAATCTGTTAATGAAGGGCAATATATCAAACTCTTCAGGTAGGTTGGTTAAGCCTATCGCAAAGGAATCTCCTGAATATCGAGCAAAATAATAGGATTCGGCCGTCGTAAGTGTTATATCTTTTTCTATTATAGTGGATAATTTTTTAGAAAGTTGCTGAATTAATTCATCTCCCGTATCAAAACCTAAGGTGTCATTAATAATACGAAATTTATCAATATCTAAATTGATAGAAGTAATGCTCTTAATATCAGTGTTTAAATGACATTCATCTAGCCATTTATTATAGGAATGACGATTAGCTAAACCGGTCAAAGGATCTTTTTTGGCTTCTTCACCTACGGCGTCTTTTTGCTTTCTTGAATAATAAGCTGAATAAGCGGTAAAAATAATAGTTAAAATAAAAGACGTTAATAATTTGGCCGCTTTAAATGTTTCTTCATGTAATGTGGTTAATGCTAAATAAAATAATATCGAGGGAATAGCTATTAATAGAGCTGTTCTAATGGATGTAAGAAAAAACAGCCCAGTAATGGCTGGAAAGGCATAAACAATTCCATGTAATCCCATATAATAACAGGCAAATGCTATGGTTAAAAACATGGAGAAAATCATGCTGAATTTACAAAGAGTGCTAATGGTATTATCTTTAACTTTCAGAAGACTGGTTGCAAAAACAATTAACGTAAATAATAGGCTACTAGCTAAAACATAATTTTGATTCAGATAATGTACGGTAGCAAATATGGTGAGGGGAATAATGCAAAGTAAAAGGAATATTTTTGAGTGACGATTGTATAATACCAACACTTGCTGAGACATTTAAAATAAATCCTTTTGAAAATAAAGAACATACAAGAGTAATTAAGATTATAGTGTGGCAATCATTTTCAATGCAAGCTTTTTGTGCTTTAAAGTAGGGTGGTTGAGGCGAAAATTGTTAGGTTAATCAATAAGACAAAGAAATATTATCCTAGTTTTATTGGGTTAATCTACCATGATGACTGATAAAAAAATATTTCCACTATTCTTGATAATAAGTCGATGAATCTTATGATAAGTACCAAAGAACAACCAATTGAAAGTTAAATTTTAAATTATTTTGGGGAGACATGATTGTGAATATAATGTTATCGATTAATTGAATGTTTATAAAATATAATTTTAATATAAAGGAACCTTAATAAGCTGATCAAAAGTCAGTTTTTACATGATATACTCAAGCAATTCCTTTTTGTTTACAGATAAATATTCATGCTACCTCGTATTGATCATCAAACACACCTTTCTCCTCTTTACGATAATTTTGTTCGTGCGTTAAAAGCTAAAAACTTCACGGGTGATATTAGTGCCAAATATAGTGCACGTCTTGCTGTTGCAACTGATAATAGTATATATCAGCAATTGCCCCAGTTAGTTATTAACCCCCGCACACAACAAGATATTATCTTATTGGCTAAAACGGCAAGTGAAGATAATTATAGCGATATAAAATTTAGTGCTAGAGGTGGTGGTACAGGAACCAATGGACAAAGTTTAACACCGGGTATCATTGTTGATTTATCTAAATATATTAATAAAGTATTAGAAATAAATATTGAAGAACGCTGGGTGAAAGTAGAGGCGGGTGTAGTAAAAGATCAATTAAATGATTATTTACGTCCACATGGTTTTTTCTTTGCACCCGATTTATCAACAAGTAACCGTGCCACTATCGGTGGAATGATTAATACTGATGCTTCTGGCCAAGGCTCATTAGTGTATGGTAAAACGTCTGATCATGTTTTAGCTTTAACTTCTGTGCTAGCAAATGGCGATGTACTTAATACTGAACCTATGACGATCACCCAAGCACAAGCGTTGGCAAAAGAAGAAACTAGTCATGGCAGAATAGTTCAACAGGTTCTCGCGTCTAGTGTTGATAACCGCGAGCTTATTCTGAAAAAATTCCCCCGTTTAAATCGATTTTTAACCGGTTATGATTTGGAAAATGTATTACAAGCTCAAGGTAGTGAAAATGAGGAACTGAATACATTTGATTTAAGCAGAATAATAACTGGCTCAGAGGGCTCATTAGCTTTTGTTTGTCAGGCTAAACTTAATATTACTCCTATTAGCCCCGCTAAAACGTTAATTAATATTAAATATGATAGTTTTGATTCTGCATTACGTCATTCACCTTTTTTAGTGAAGGCAAAAGCGACTTCAGTAGAGACTATCGACAGTAAAGTGTTAAACCTAGCTAAACAAGATATTGTTTGGCACAGCGTAAGTGACTTAATTACTGACGTGCCTAACAAAGTCATGGATGGTATTAATATTGTTGAATTTAATGGGACAAGCGTTGAAGACTTAGCTGAGCAGGTTGCCATTTTAACAGCTGGTTTAGATGAAACAATTGCCAATGAAGAAAATGGTAGTGCTTGTGGAGTGATTGGCTATCAAGTCACCTCTGATTTAAGTAGTATCAATAAGCTTTATGCTATGCGTAAAAAAGCGGTAGGACTTTTAGGTAATACAGATGGTAGGCAAAAACCGTTAGCTTTTGCAGAAGATACTGCGGTACCGCCTGAAAACTTAGCTGATTTCATTAGTGAATTTAGAGCGTTGCTTGATAGTTATAACTTGCATTACGGTATGTTTGGTCATGTAGATGCAGGTGTTTTACATGTACGTCCGGCACTTGATATGTGTGACCCAGAGCAAGAAAAGTTACTGAGAACTTTGTCTGACAAGGTGGTAGAATTAACGGCTAAATATGGCGGGTTAATGTGGGGGGAACATGGTAAAGGCTATCGTAGTGAATATGGCCCTGAGTTTTTTGGCGAGGAATTATTCGCTGAATTAAGGAAAATCAAAGCCGCATTTGATCCACTCAATAAAATGAATCCAGGTAAGATATGTACCCCGATTGATTCAAGCGAACAATTAGTCAGTGTTGATGATACTAAACGTGGTTTTTTTGATCGACAGATTCCTATTACGGTAAAAGATTCATATAGTGCTGCCTTAGATTGCAATGGTAACGGTTTATGTTTTAACTACGATGTTAATAGTCCTATGTGTCCATCAAGCAAGGTAACTAAGGACAGACGTCACTCACCTAAAGGCCGTGCTGGTTTAATGCGTGAATGGTTAAGGTTACTAGAGAAGCAAGGTGTTGATATATTAGCACTAGAAACACAAGTAAATCATTGGTCAGTTAAAAGATTACTAGACACGACTATTACTAAATTCAAGCTTACTTTTTTTGAAAAAGAAGAGAATAAAAATGACTTCTCTCATGAAGTTATGGAAGCAATGCAAGGGTGTTTAGCGTGTAAGGCTTGTGCTAGCCAGTGTCCAATAAAGGTTGATGTGCCAGATTTTAGAAGCAGGTTTATCAACATTTATCACTCACGCTATCCTAGACCACTAAAAGATCATCTTGTCGCTAATGTAGAAATATTAGCACCATTAATGGCTAAAGTGCCAAAGTTGATGAATAGTATTTTAAGTTTGAATGCTTATGATAAGTTATCTGAAAAAACTATTGGTTACGTGAACACTCCATTATTAAGTGTTCCTACATTAAAAAAACAGGTCAAAAAAGCGGGTTATTCAGGGTTTGATTTAAATAAATTACAAGGTTTAACGAACCTACAACGTAAGGGTTACGTATTAATTGTACAAGATCCCTTTACATCTTTCTATGACGCTAAAACTGTCGAAAGTATGATGGCGTTAATAAAAGCGTTAGGTTTAGAGCCTATTTTATTACCGTTTAAACCAAACGGTAAGGCGCAACATGTGAAAGGGTTTTTAGCTCGCTTTGCCAAAACAGCTCAATCATCGAGTGATTTTTTAAATCAATTAACTCAACTGAATATACCCATGTTAGGTATGGATGCGTCAATGGTGCTCTGTTATCGCGATGAATACGCAAAAATTTTGGGTGATAAACGCGGTGACTTTAAAGTATTGCTCGCCCATGAATGGCTGTTGTCGTTTATTGAACAAGATGAAAAATTCAAAAGCATTGCAGGTAAAAATCAGCAAGCGTTCAAATTATTTACTCACTGTACTGAGAAGACCGCTTTAGTGAATAGTGAAAATGAATGGACAAATATTTTTAACCATTTTGGTTTGAATTTAGAAAAAGTGACTGTTGGATGTTGTGGTATGGCCGGTACCTATGGACATGAAAAGTCTAATTTAGATAACTCTAAAGAATTATTTAATCTAAGTTGGCAGCCTAAGTTAGCTGAGTTAGAGCAAACACAAATTTTGGCTACAGGTTTTTCTTGTCGGTCACAGGTGAAACGTTTAACAGCACTCAAAGCAAAACATCCTGTAGAGGCGTTATTAGCTAAATTACAATAACAAAACACTAAATAACCATTTTATTTGAGGCAACTATGTCAGATAAAAAACTTATTTTATTATTGAAAATATCTATTTGTATTGGTTTGTGCTTGTTAATTTTAGGTATATATTTACATAATTATAGTGATTATATGGAGTCTTTAGGCGTTACAGGCATCATTATTAGTGCGGTCTGTATTGCGTTGGGTTTAGTTTTTTCTTTGCCGACAAAAATGTATTTAACTTTTATACTTGTTAAGCGAGAAACAGAAGATCCTCCCCAAAATCATAAATTGAAATAAAGCCAACTTTTATAAAAAACCACCTTCGATAGACGGTGGTTTTTTTATGTCTGAATCTTGATCTATATCAAGCCCTAAGCTTAACTATGATATTAAAGTACACATTATAATTTGATTTTAATTATAGATTATCGAGTACGATATGAGCCTAACAACACTTCACAAACAACAAAAAAAATATGAGCGTAATACTTTTATTTTTCTGACTATTTTCCTTGCTCCCATTTTATCTGTTTGCATCGTTGCCGGTTTTGGCTTTGCCATATGGATAAGCCAAATGTTTATTTTTGGTCCTCCTGGATCTTAATACCTTGTCTACTTCAACATCAAAAGCCAATAAACGTGTTGATAATCCAGCGAGAAGGCGACTTTTACGTGGTCGGATACACACAAAACAAGTATTACGTTTGCCTTGGGTAGTGAATGAATCTGTATTTACTTCGGGTTGCACACAGTGTCAAGACTGTATAAATAGTTGTGAAACCAAGATCATTACTAAAGATGAAGAGGGTTTTCCAACCGTAGATTTTAGTTTAGGTGAATGTTCTTTTTGTAATAAGTGTATTGATGCTTGTGAGCAACCGCTTTTCTCTGGCGATTTTATTGATAATGAAAATACCAAGGATAAGATTGCTCAAAATAACAAACCTTGGCCAGTTAACATAGATATTAGTGATAAGTGTTTAGCTAAGAATAGCATTTATTGTCAAAGTTGCCGTGAGGAGTGTGAAACGAGTGCTATTAAATTTCATTACCTTAATTCCAGTATTCCTGAGCCAAGTATAAATGATGTTGATTGTACTCAATGTGGTGCTTGCATCAGTAAATGTCCACAAGATGCTATTTCCTTTATATTCGAGCCAAAAGCAAACTAATCTTTAGCTGTATTTACATTAAACAAGCGGTATTTAAAAAATTATATGACGAAAAATAATGAAAGTAGAACAGATGAATATCATGTGGCAAGTTTCGTCGCTTATCCTATTTTTGAGCAGTTAATCGAGGTGCAAAAAGCAATAACAAGGGTAGATGGTACTGAAATTCATGCAACCAGTGCAGAAGGTAAAATTGTTTTTACAATAGAGGGGCATAGTTATAAGGATATTGGCAACAAAATGGATACGATAAGAAATCATAAAGGCGTTATTAATTTATCACCTGTTTATCATCAGATTTTAGATGAAAGTACTGATAGTGAAAATAATTAAAGCAGCATAACAACGATAAAATTGAATGAAACATTTTAAAACGACATTAAATAAAGTGGGGAAGGTGACAAAATGATTAATCGCCGAGAATTTATTAAAGCCAACGCTATTGCCGCAGCGGCTGCTGTTGCAGGGGTGTCTGTGCCTTCTTTAGCATCAAACTTAATTACAAGTTCAGATATTACTAAACTCAAATGGGACAAAGCACCTTGTCGATTTTGTGGTACAGGTTGCAGTGTAAATGTAGGGGTCATGGATGGTAAAGTTGTTGCCACTCATGGCGATATTAAGTCTCCTGTCAATAAAGGCCTTAACTGTGTTAAAGGCTACTTTCTATCTAAAATTATGTATGGGAAAGATAGGCTGACTCAACCATTATTACGCATGACTAATGGTAAGTACGATAAACAAGGCGAGTTTGCACCAGTATCATGGGATAAAGCATTCGATGTGATGGCTGAAAAAGCAAAAGCAACATTGAATAAAAGTGGTCCTGAAGCTGTTGGTATGTTTGGCTCAGGTCAATGGACAGTGCAAGAAGGTTACGCTGCGGTAAAATTAATGAAAGCAGGGTTTCGTACTAATAATATTGATCCTAATGCACGTCATTGTATGGCTTCTGCCGTTGGTGGTTTTATGCGAACTTTTGGCATTGATGAGCCTATGGGATGTTATGACGATTTAGAAGCCGCGGATGCGTTTGTCTTATGGGGTTCAAATATGGCTGAAATGCATCCTATTTTATGGACGCGTTTAACGGATCGTCGTTTAAGTGCGCCTCATGTAAAAGTGGCAGTATTATCAACTTTTGAGCACAGAAGCTTCGATTTAGCGGATAACGGGATGGTTTTCACACCACAAACTGATTTAGCTATTTTGAATTTTATTGCTAACTATATTATTCAAACTGATCGCGTGAATAAAGACTTTGTTAATAAACATACTAATTTCAGATTAGGTGAAACAGATATTGGCTATGGTTTACGCCCTGAACATCCGTTAGAGCAAGTGGCGAAAAATAATGGTAAAACAGCAGGTAGCTCTACCGAAATAGATTTTGATACTTATGCTAAATTTGTTAGCACATATACGGCTGAATATACCGCTAAATTATCAGGGGTACCAGTACATAAACTTGAAGCATTAGCTGAACTTTATGCCGATCCTAAAATTAAAGTCACTTCTTTTTGGACTATGGGATTTAATCAGCATACACGCGGTGTCTGGGCGAACAACCTCGCTTATAATATTCACTTATTAACAGGGAAAATTTCAACACCAGGTAATAGTCCGTTTTCATTAACAGGCCAACCTTCAGCGTGTGGTACTGCACGTGAAGTTGGTACTTTTTCGCATCGTTTACCTGCTGACTTGGTTGTTACTAACCCTAAACATCGGGCTACAGCCGAAAAAATATGGAATTTACCTTCGGGTACTGTGCCGGCTAAACCAGGGTATCACGCTGCATTGCAAAACCGCATGTTAAAAGACGGTAAGTTAAATTTTTACTGGGTACAATGTAATAATAATATGCAGGCTGCAGCTAATATTAATGAAGAAGCTTATCCTGGTTACCGTAATCCCGAAAACTTTATTGTTGTCTCTGACCCTTACCCCACAGTAACAGCACAAGCTGCAGATCTAATTTTACCTACAGCCATGTGGGTAGAAAAAGAGGGCGTTTATGGTAATGCTGAACGTCGTACGCAATCTTGGTATCAAATGGTGGAAGCGCCAACAGGGGCTAAATCTGATCTATGGCAATTAGTTGAATTTTCAAAACGCTTCAAAGTTGAAGATGTTTGGCCTGAAGAGCTAATTGCTAAGAAACCAGACGTTCGTGGTAAAACATTATTTGATGTGCTTTATAAAGATGCTTCTGTAGGTAATTTCTCATTGGATGAAATACCAAAAGATCGGTTAAATCATGAATCTCGTGATTTCGGTTTTTATATCCAAAAAGGTTTATTTGAAGAATATGCCAGTTTTGGTCGCGGTCATGGACATGATTTAGCACCGTACGACAGATATCATCAAGAACGTGGTTTACGTTGGCCAGTAGTGAATGGTAAAGAAACACAATGGCGTTTCAAGGAAGGCTCAGATCCTTATGTTAAACCAGGCAGTGGCTGGGATTTCTATGGTCACAAAGATGGTCGGGCGATTATTTTCGCTTTACCTTATGAGCCACCAGCAGAGTCACCAGACGATGAATATGATTTATGGTTATCAACTGGTCGTGTATTAGAACATTGGCATTCTGGCTCAATGACTCAACGAGTACCAGAGCTTTACAAATCTATGCCTGATGCGCTTGTTTACATGCACCCTGATGATGCTAAAGCTCGTAATATGCGTCGTGGTGATTTAGTAAAACTGATTTCTCGACGCGGTGAAGTACAAACTCGCGTTGAAACCAGAGGCCGTAATAAACCTCCTATTGGTTTAGTATATATGCCTTGGTTTGATGCAAGCCGTTTAGTCAATAAAGTTACGCTAGATGCAACTGACCCGTTGTCAAAACAAACGGATTATAAAAAATGCGCAATAAAAATAGTGAAAGTTTAGGAGCGTGATATGAAAAATTTAAATATTAAATCAGCTATTACTAACCTTTTAGCTGTTTCTTTACTGACAGTGATTTCTATTAGCTTTACGGTGGTTGCTGGAGATAAATCAGAAATAAATACAGTGGCAACGCTACGTGATCATACTGAAATTGACACGCAAAAAGAACCAAATAGAATTTATAAGGTGGTTAATAAGGATATAAAACAAGGTCGGAATTATCCTATGCAGCCACCTATTATTCCACATACTATTCGTGGTTATGAAGTAAATAGAAATAACAATAAATGTATGTCTTGTCATTCTCGTCATCGTACTGAAAAGTCTCAAGCACCTATGGTAAGCGTGACACATTATATGGATCGTGACGGTAACTTTTTAGCCGATGTATCGCCACGTCGTTATTTTTGTAACCAGTGCCATGTGATTCAATTAGATGCTGAACCATTAATAGAAAATAGCTTTATTGATATGAATAGTTTAATGAAGAGTAAAACTGTTAATACCGATCAGCATTAGGAGCTATTATGAAAAATATACTATTAATTGGTTGGCGAACATTAACAAAACCTAGTGCTTATTATAGCCTTGGTGTTTTAGTCATTGGTGGTTTTATTGCCGGTATCATTTTTTGGGGTGGTTTTAATACTGCTTTAGAGGCAACTAATACAGAAGAATTTTGTATTTCATGTCATGAAATGGAAAATAATGTTTATGAAGAGCTAAAAACAACCATCCACTTTACAAACCGTTCAGGTGTTCGGGCTACTTGCCCTGATTGTCATGTGCCTCACAAGTGGACAGATAAAATAGCACGTAAAATGCAAGCATCGAAAGAAGTATGGGGCACTATTTTTGGCACCATTAATACACGTGAAAAATTCTTAGATCACCGCAAACGGTTAGCTCAAAATGAATGGACACGCTTAAAAGCTAATGACTCTTTAGAATGTCGTAATTGTCATAATTTTGATTATATGGATTTTACTGAGCAAAGTGAACGTGCTGCTTATCAACATTCAACTGCATTAGCTGCCGGTGAAAAAACGTGTATTGATTGTCATAAAGGTATTGCACATCAATTACCAGATATGAAAGATGTGGAAGGTTGGTAGTATATTGTAAAAATGATTGTGAATTGTTATTAATGCATTTTTATTAATTTAATACTTAGCAAATATTAATCAATTAAAGCCAGTGCAGGTCACTGGTTTTTTTATATCCTCATTTTTTAACATTAATAGCGTTAAATCATGTTTATTTCTTACTTCAACGCCTCTTTAAACTAAATAAAAGCAGTTTATCCTACATAATCATAGACTCATATCATCTTAAGGTGGCATGGTTATAGAGTTTAATGTAAAATTGACCTCATTTTTTAAGTCTATTTATTGAACGGCAATTTTGCCTTTTCACAAAGGCTGTTTTAGTCCCGTTTTAGAGGAAATCATGAGTTTAGACACCACCACCATAGATGATATTGTCGTTCAGGCAGAAAAGGCGATTAGTGAAGCAATCGATCCTAATGCACTAGATCAAGTGCGCGTTAACTTTTTAGGTAAAAAAGGTTTATTTACAGAGCAAATGAAAGGCTTAGGTAAACTACCTAAAGAAGAAAAGCCTAAAATGGGTCAAGTAATAAACATTGCCAAGCAAAAAGTACAAAAATTATTAACTGAGCGAGGGGAATTATTACGTGCAGAAGAAATTTCTCAAAAGCTTGCCGCAGAATCTATTGATGTAACCCTACCTGGACGAGGCCCACAACTTGGTGGTTTGCATCCTGTTACTCGTACTATCAATCGTATTGAAAGCTTTTTTGGTGATTTAGGTTTTGAAGTTAAAGCTGGGCCTGAAGTTGAAGATGATTATCATAACTTTGATGCATTAAATATTCCTGAGCATCATCCTGCCCGTCAAGATCATGATACTTTTTATTTCAATCCTAAATTAGTGCTACGTACGCAGACTTCAGGTGTTCAAATTCGTACGATGGAGGTCGAAAAGCCACCATTACGTATTATTTCTCCGGGTAAAGTATATCGTAACGATTATGATCAAACGCATACGCCAATGTTTCATCAAGTCGAAGGCTTAATGGTTGATAAAGATGTTAGCTTTACTCACCTTAAAGGGATTTTGCATGACTTCTTACACCATTTCTTTGAAGAAGAAGTGGAAATTCGTTTCCGACCATCATATTTCCCATTTACTGAACCTTCAGCTGAAGTAGACATTATGGGTAAAAATGGTAAATGGTTAGAAGTACTTGGATGCGGAATGGTACATCCTAATGTGCTTAAAAGTGTCGGTATAGATCCTGAAGTTTACACCGGCTTTGCATTTGGTATGGGCGTTGAACGCTTAACAATGCTTCGTTATGGCGTAAATGATTTACGTGCATTCTTTGAAAACGATCTTCGCTTCTTAAAACAGTTCAAGTAGGAAACCCCAAATGAAATTTAGTGAATCTTGGTTACGTGAGTGGGTAAATCCTGCACTTTCATCTGATGAATTAGCTCATCAAATTACTATGGCTGGTCTTGAAGTAGACGGAGTCGATCCTGTTGCGGGCGAATTTACCAATGTTATTATTGGTGAAGTGGTTGAATGCGGACCGCACCCTGATGCAGATAAACTGCAAGTAACAAAAATAAGCCTTGGCGACTATAGCTCTACTACCGTAGAAAAAGGTGAATTGGTTAGTATTGTTTGTGGTGCTAAAAATTGCCGCACCGGTCTTAAAGTTGCGGTTGCGACCGTTGGTGCAGTATTACCGGGTAATTTTAAAATTAAAAAGGCTAAATTACGTGGCGTACCTTCATTTGGTATGTTGTGTAGCGAATCTGAAATAGGTTTAAGTGATAGCTCTGATGGTATTATGGAGCTAGCGCAAGATGCTCCTGTAGGTACCTGTTTACGCGAATATTTAGATCTAGACGATGTTACTATCGATGTTGATTTAACGGCTAACCGTGGCGACTGCTTAGGCATAAAAGGCTTAGCTCGCGAAGTTGGCGTGCTTAATTCAAAAGAAGTTACTGAAGTTGAAATTAATGCTGTTACGCCAACAATTGATGATGCTCTTGATATTACAATTGAAGAAGGTGCTGCATGTCCTCGTTATTTAGGTCGTGTGATTAAAGGCATTAACCCTGCAGCACAAACACCATTATGGATGGTAGAAAAATTACGTCGTTGTGGAACACGTTCAATTGACCCTGTCGTTGATGTAACTAATTATGTGTTGTTAGAACTTGGGCATCCTATGCATGCTTTTGATTTAGCAAAGATTGACGGCGGCTTAAAAGTACGCTTTGCTAATAAAGCAGAAAAATTAACATTATTAGATGAAAATGAAGTAACACTTAAAGAAAAAACGTTGGTTATAGCTGATAGTGCTGCTGATAGTAAAGCATTAGCAATCGCTGGTATTTTTGGCGGTCTTAATTCTGGTGTCACTACACAAACAACTGATATTTTCTTAGAAAGTGCATTTTTTGCTCCACTTGCTATTTTAGGCAAAGCTCGCCAATACGGTTTACATACTGATGCATCACATCGCTATGAACGTGGAATAGACCCGACATTACAAAATGATGCGATGGAACGTGCTACACAATTGTTATTAGATATTGTTGGTGGTCAGGCAGGGCCTATTGTTGAAGCGAAATCAGACAGTCACATCCCGCAAACTAAACATGTTTCTTTAAGACGTACAAAGTTAGATAGTCGTATTGGCCATCATATTGAAGACGCTAAAGTAACTGAAATTTTAACTCGTCTTGGCTTTACTGTAAGTGTTGAAGGCGAGGGCAGTGCAACACAATGGCAAGTTGTTGTGCCTGCTTACCGTTTTGATATAAAAATCGAAGTAGATTTAATTGAAGAAGTTGCTCGTATTTATGGCTATAACAATATTCCTAATATTGCACCAAAAGCTAGTTTAAAAATGGTCAATAAAAAAGAAGCGAATATTGATTTAGCCAAATTAAAAAATACATTAGTGAATCGTGATTACCAAGAAGCGATAACATACAGTTTTGTTGATCCTAAAGTACAATCGTTAATTCATCCTGATCAAGAAGTGATGACTCTACCTCATCCAATATCGTCTGAAATGTCGGTTATGCGTTTGAGCTTATGGACAGGCTTATTGCAATCGGTTGCTTATAATCAAAACCGTCAGCAAAGTAGAGTACGTTTATTTGAAGCAGGTCTACGTTTTGTACCTGATGAAAGTGCTGAAAACGGTGTTCGTCAACAACATATGATTGCTGGTGTTATTAGTGGTAATTGTGCAGATGAACATTGGAGTGTAGAGAAAGCGGCTACAGATTTCTATGATATAAAAGGTGATGTTGAAGCTCTGCTTTCACTCACGTGCGATGCTACATCATATGAGTTTTCTAAAGCAGAAATTAGTGCACTACATCCAGGGCAAACTGCTGAAATCACTAAAAATGGTCAATTAGTTGGTTATGTTGGTGCTTTACATCCTGAATTAGAACGAAAATTAGGATTGAATGGCCGTACATTAATTTTTGAATTATTATTACCTGAAATTTTAGCTCAAAAAATACCTGAAGCCTGTGATATATCTCGCTTTCCGGCCAATAGACGTGACCTTGCTGTTGTAGTGAAAGACGATATTGATGCAAAAAAAGTGTTACAACTTATTGAAAAGGTTGGCGGAAGTCTTCTAATTGATCTAAACTTATTTGATGTATACAAAGGTCAAGGTATAGACGATGGTTTTAAAAGTCTTGCCATTGCCTTAGTATTACAAGATACAAACAAAACGCTTGAAGATAAAGACATCACAGATGTTATTGATCGAGTCGTTGATTCTTTACAAACAGAGTTGAAAGCATCACTGAGGGACTAAGCAATGGCGCTTACTAAAGCAGAAGTAGCAGAACATTTATTTGAGAAAGTTGGGCTTAGCAAGCGCGACGCAAAAGATATGGTTGAAATGTTTTTTGAGGATATTCGCGAAACCTTAGAAAGTGGCGAACAAGTCAAACTTTCTGGTTTTGGGAATTTTGACTTACGTCAAAAAAGCGAACGTCCAGGCCGAAATCCTAAAACAGGAGAAGATATTCCTATTTCTGCTCGTAAAGTTGTTACTTTTCGACCGGGTCAAAAATTAAAGAGCCGTGTTGAAGATGGCAATAGTGATTAAATACCTTTAGTTCAATATCTGTATTAGCTCAGATCTAACATACTCAGTCCCTTACTCTAGGGCTTATATTATGTTAGATTTGAGTTAGATATTTTACTTTTATCTCTATCAAACTAGTTTTTGTTGTTTGCTTTATACATCTACTTCTTTGAATGCCACAATATAGTACCCATCAATTAACGCACTTTTTAATTCGGTATGAATTTTAAAGCGTTTTACCCCATGATATTTTGTCATAACATTTACAGTCATCATGGCGAAACTTTTATCACTAACGCCTGCAGATTCTATATATAGTTCCCATAAATTTTCAACCGTTTTTTGGTAATTAGGATCTGGATATGCTTTTTTCCACCAGTGCTCTTTATCTGGAATATCCTCTAAATTCCAACCTATAGCACTGTCAAAGCTACTATTTACATAAACTATAGGGTGGTTAAGGGTGCTATCTTCAAGTGCCAAAACAGCTATAGGTATTGGCAACATATCTAAAAACTTAGTAGGAATTGATGTGAGATCAGACAATTTAGCACCTTGATGTTAAGAAATATAAGAAAGGTATTTAGTTTTATGCTTAGTTAATTATAGTCATTGATTAATTTAACGGTTAATTATTTCAGCGGTTAATTGTTTAAGTGCCTTTTAATTGATTATTTTACTTTAGTTCATAAAAGAGCAAGATTAGTTTGGTGTTAATAGTGAGTTTATTACAAGTAAACTTAGCAATGAAGACAGGAAAAATCGCTGCTAGAGAAGTATTTTTTAAGCCGAACTCAGCTTAATTACTTTTATTTTAAAGCGTTGCAACAGTCGTTTGTTACAACGCTTATATGTCGTGTTATTATACGATTTTTAAGGCGGTTAGCTCACTTGAGTCAAAATCATCAACACTTATAATGGCTTTTCTTCCTTGCTCAGCTTTGATCAATAATTGTGCTTCGGTTTCGGTGATGGCATTGGCAGCTAAGCCTAATTTAGCAGCATTATCTAATTGATAAAAAGGTAATTTTTTATCAATAGCATCACATACTTTTTTAAATATAGGCTCGCAAGCAATAATATCTTCTAACGTTTGCTCTAATAAACCATAAACATTTTTACCATCTCTGGTCAGATATTGCCATTTACCTAATCTATCCCTTGCAGGACTCGGTGTTTGTAATAAATTTGCAACTTGGTGGTCTAAATTATCTGATGGTTTAGTTAGCCAAGTACCGAAAGGGAATATTACAGCCCTTAACGTACGTGCAAGCCAGCGATTCGGGAAGTTGCTTAACAGAGCATCTATGGCTTCTTGTATATTATATAAAGAATCTTCTACAGCCCACTGTAATAATGGTAAATCATCTTCTTGTCTGCCTTCATCATTAAAGCGTTTCAGACAAGCACTTGCTAGATACAGGTTACTTAACACGTCGCCTAAACGCGCTGATATACGCTCTTTACGTTTTAAATCAGCACCTAATGCCAACATAGAAACATCGCTAAGCATAGCTAAATTGGCGCTAAAGCGGGTTAACAGTTGATAATAGCGTTTACTTTTATCGTTAAAAGGTGCAGCTAATAAACGAGCGCCAGTAAGAGAACACCATAAACTTCGACTGATATTACTTATGCTAAACCCAATATGCCCAAATAATGCGTGATCAAAGTCATCTAACGCTTTTTCTGGGTTACTTTCATTTGCCGCTTGTAACTCGGCTAAAACATAAGGATGACAACGTATAGCGCCTTGTCCATATATAATTAAGCTACGCGTGAGAATGTTTGCACCTTCAACAGTGATTGCTATTGGTGCACCTTGGTAACCTCTAGCAAGATAGTTGTTAGGGCCCATACATATGCCTTTACCACCATGTATATCCATGGCATCAATGATCGATGAGCGCATTTTTTCTGTTAAATGGTACTTGGAAATAGCAGAAATAACAGAAGGTTTTTCACCAAGATCTATTGCGCCGGTTGATAATGTTGTAACAGCATCCATTAAGTAGGCATTACCACCAATTCTAGCAAGAGGCTCTTCTACACCTTCCATTTTACCTATAGGCAATTTAAATTGTCGGCGAATTCTACTATAAGCACCAGTAGCTAGCGCAGCAGTTTTTATTCCGCCAGCACTATTTGAAGGCAATGTGATTGCACGACCAACAGATAAACACTCAACCAACATACGCCAGCCGTGGCCAGCCATTTCACTGCCGCCAATAATATAATCAAGAGGCACGAACACATCCTTACCTTGAGTTGGACCATTTTGAAATGGTACATTAAGCGGGAAGTGTCTACGGCCTATTGTGATACCGTCTATATTTGTAGGAATTAGTGCACAAGTAATGCCTAATTCTTTGGTCTCGCCGAGTAAGCCATCAGGGTCTTCAAGTTTAAATGCTAGTCCTAGTACTGTGGCAACAGGTGCAAGCGTAATATAACGCTTGTCCCAATTTAGTTTTATTCCCAATACTTCTTTATCTTCAAATACTTGCCTACAAATGATACCCGTATCTGGTATTGCGCCTGCATCAGAGCCTGCTTCTGGCCCTGTTAATGCAAAACAAGGAATCTCTTCACCGGTAGCTAAACGTGGTAAGTAATAATCTTGCTGTTCTTTAGTACCATATTCTTGTAATAACTCTCCTGGGCCAAGAGAGTTTGGTACGCCAACAGTACTCGCAAGAACAGAGCTTACTCCTGTTAATTTTTGTAATACTCTTGATTGAGCAAAAGCAGAAAATTCAAGGCCTCCATACTTTTTCTTGATAATCATGGCAAAAAACTTGTTATCTTTTAAGAACTGCCAAACCTCTGGTGATAAATCTGCGATTTCATGGGTAGTTTGCCAATCATTAACCATGCCACAAACTTCTTCTACAGGGCCTTCTAAGAAGGCTTTTTCTTGGGCACTAAGTCGAGGTTGAGGATAATTATGTAATCTTGACCAATTTGGATTACCTCGAAACAGTTCAGCTTCAAACCAAGTAGTGCCTGCATCTATAGCTTCTTGCTCTGTTTCAGACATTTGTGGCATTATTTTTTTAAATAATGTTAATAACGGCATACTAATAAATTGTTGACGAATATTATCAATATTGAGGGGGAGGGCGATCACGGCAAAAAGTAACCAAGATACAAAACCAATAATATCGAATAAAGTGCCAACAACCATTAACCCCATAAATGCGAAAGTAAATGATGATAGCGAAGCTCGCGAATAGCTCATAAACCAAGTAAGTGAAAGAGCTAAAATTAACCAAAGTAAAATATCCACAAAATATCCTTGTTTTTGTTACATTGAATAAAAGTAATTGTATAATCTATATATAGATTATATTAACAAGATAACCAAGTATTTGTTTGGGTTATCTAGCTTTTATTTTACTTTGCAATTTTATTTCATTTGATTCTCTTTAAGGTTAATTATGTGTGAACTTTTAGCTATGTCGGCTAATGTCCCAACAGATATTTGTTTTAGTTTTAGTGGTTTAATGCAACGAGGTGGAAATACAGGCCCACACAAAGATGGTTGGGGGATCACATTTTATGAAGGTAAAGGTTGTCGAAGCTTTAAAGATCCACAACCAAGTGCACATTCACCTATTGCCGAGTTGGTAACAAGGTACCCGATGAAAAGTGAATCTGTTGTATGTCATATTAGGCAAGCTAATTCAGGTGGCGTTTGTTTAGAAAACACTCATCCTTTTATTAGACAAATGTGGGGAAAAAATTGGACATATGCACATAATGGTCAATTAAAGGATTTTCAAAAATCATTACCTATTAAATGGCACTTACCTATTGGTACTACCGATAGTGAGCATGCTTTTTGTTGGATTCTAGATCAGCTTCATTTTAAGTTTGCCGAGCAAGAGCCTTCAGCCGTAGTATTATTTGAGTTTATTGCAACATTAACCAGTAAAATTGACAACCTTGGTGTTGCTAATATCATTATCAGCGATGGCGAGTGTTTGTTTGCTTATTGTTCTAATAATTTACATTGGATAACGCGTCGAGCTCCTTTTGGAAAAGCAAGTTTGATTGACGCTGAAATGGCTGTTGATTTCCATCAGGAAACGACAGATAAAGATATTGTGACTGTGATTGCAACCCAACCTCTGACTGATGATGAAACTTGGCATAAAATGAGTGCCGGTGATTGGCACTTATTTCGGTTAGGTGAATCAATATCGTGTGGTAAAAAAGAATAATCAAATGAGAGCGGTAATAATTCAAACTCTAATAGCTAGCTGATGCAGCACACTTGATAGGATGATAAATAGAGTTATCATCTTCTCGCTATTTCACTATGCCTTTTTCTGTTTTCACATTTAACGTATAGCCTGATAGCTGGGCTTCAAACTGTTCGTTTCCTGCTTTAGTTTGGTATAACTTTACTAATAAGTAATCGAGTTCAGGGGCAAACCAAGCATAAGTAATACGTTCTATATCTTTGATTTCTCGTTTGAAACGTACAGTTTTGATCAAACCGTAGGGAAGAATCAATTCCTCTTCGCCATCATATTCATAGATATAATCTTTAATTGATCCGGCAGTATTAATCACCGAGTAAGTATAGGTTTTTTGGTTAGCATCAGCTATAAGGTTTAATCGGTGTTGAAGGTGATAGCTGAGTTTATCTTGTAGATTATTAGAAAAATCTACTGTATGCGTTCTTTTACGTTGAAGATCCTCTGCTTGATTTTCTGCTGCATTGAAAAGCCATTCGTAATGTTTATCTTTACCTGTACCTTCTCTACTATATTTATAATGCAGAGGTGTTACTTGATTATCATTAATTGTTAGAATTGAGGTTTCACTGCGTGTTTGTGAAAAAATAAGCCATTCAACATAAGTTTTATAGTGGTAGTCTATGCTGCCATCAGTTTGATAACTTAATGCTCTAACGGCGGTACCGACTGGGTTGGCTTTATGAAATACAGTATATTCAGCTGTAAATTCAGGAATAATATTTTTATATTGGTTATTTTCTTGATTGTGAGTTATTACTTCCTCAGCAGTATTGGCAAAGCTAGTAGTTGATATAAAAATGAGTATAAAGGCAGGTAAAAAAAAGAAAGAGTGTTGTATTGGCACGGTTTATCCTGAAAAAGTATAAAGGTAAAAATTAACTACCTTTATACTAACAGTTTATTCGTCGTTCGCATAACCTGAAATTGGGAGAATATTATTATCTAATATTGCTACTTCACTTTTATCTTTAGTTTCCATTCTTAAACGATTTTGACATAACCATTTCACAACTAAAGGATAAATTCTATGTTCTTGTTCATGCACACGAGCAGCTAAGTCATCGCTAGTATCCCCATCAAATACAGGCACTTTAGCTTGTAATATAACAGGACCACCATCCAACGTTTCAGTAACAAAATGTACACTTACACCGTGTTCTTTATCACCAGCATCAATGGCACGTTGATGCGTATGCAAACCTTGATACTTAGGTAATAAAGAAGGGTGAATATTGATTAACTTTCCTTGATAATATTTAACAAAAGCAGGGGTTAATATACGCATAAAACCTGCAAGTACAATAATATCAGGAGCGAACAGATCTATTTGGGTAATAAGAGCTTGGTCGTAATCTTCTCGGCTCTCAAATTTTTGATGTGAAAGCGCGACAGTTTCAATGCCAGCATCTTTGGCACGAGTTAGGCCATAAGCATCAAGTTTATTTGAAATCACACCAACAACTGAGCCGGGGTAATCAGTTAATTTACAAGCATCGATGATTGCTTGTAAATTACTACCTTGGCCTGAAATAAGCACAACTATTCGGCTAGACATTTGCTTTCCTTATAATATTCACGATTAGATTTGTATCTAACTTAAGAAAAAACAACCTGTTCTTCACCGTCGGCTTTGTCAGCTATTGAGCCAATATGCCAAGCTTTTTCGCCGTGAGCAGTTAAAACTTCAATGCTTTGTTCAACTTTATCTTGAGGTACAACGATAATCATACCCACACCACAATTAAAGGTACGGTACATTTCGTGTTCGGTGATATTACCATTCTCTTTTAACCAATTAAAAATTTCAGGCCACTGCCAGCTTTCACCATTAATTACTGCTTGAGCTGTTGCAGGTAAAACACGTGGAATGTTCTCCCAAAATCCACCACCCGTAATATGTGAAAGCGCATGAACATCAACTTCTTTAAGTAATGCTAATACAGACTTAACATAAATTTTTGTTGGTTCGAGTAAATGTTCGCTAATCGCTTTTCCGTTAAGTAATTCACTTGTATCAGTATTATTAACTTCTAATACTTTACGAATTAATGAAAAACCATTCGAATGAGGGCCTGAGGCACCTAACGCTATTAATTGATCACCCGCAGCTACTTTACTACCATCAAGTAAGCGTGATTTTTCCGCAACACCAACACAAAAACCGGCAATATCGTAATCACCTTGATGGTACATGCCCGGCATTTCAGCTGTTTCACCACCAACTAAAGCACAACCTGCTTGAATACAACCTTCAGCGATACCTTCCACTACCGATGACGCAACTGCAACATCAAGTTTTGCTGTAGCATAGTAATCAAGGAAGAATAGAGGCTCAGCACCTTGTACAATTAAGTCATTAACACACATAGCAACCAAATCGATACCCACAGTATCATGTTTTGCTAGATCAATGGCTAAACGTAATTTGGTTCCTACGCCATCTGTACCTGCAACTAACACAGGCTCTTTATAGCCAGTAGGTAATTGGCAAACACTACCAAAACCACCTAAACCACCCATAACTTCAGGGCGATTAGTACGTTTTACTGCACCTTTAATGTTTTCAACAAGGGCATTACCAGCGTCAATATCAACACCAGCATCTTTATAACTTAAAGATTGTTTTTGTTCGCTCACAGGAAACCTCAAAAATTACCGATAGAATAATACCTAAATAAGCGCAAATTTTAGACTTACTAAGGTTTAAAAAGATGCGTATTCTAGCAGTGCAAGCGCATATACTCAAAATCTTTATCTTAATTAATCAATTTTTTTATTTCATTATTGTCTAATTCACTTCTATAAGTAGATTAGGTAAGAATTAACAACTATTTTCGGCAAGGCATTGATTGTAGTGATATGTATATTGATTTGATTATGATAGAATTGGATCTACATAATAGCTTGTTTTTTTTCATATGTTCAAAAAAATTAATTTTTTACTGTTTGTTATTCTTACTATTTTATCTTCTATGACGCTCGAAGCGGTTGAAATAAAAGATTTATATCAGGCCAGTGTTGCTATTAATTCTCAAAGCAGTGGTGATAGAGCCCATGCTTTGAAAAAAGCACTTGCCGCGGTGATGTTAAAAGTAGGTGGTGAGCAAAGTGTTTTAGATAATGAAATTATTAAACAATCATTGAATAATTTCGATTCATATCTGAATCAATATCGATACCAAGAAAAGTCAATCAAGGTTGAAGGTCAGCTTAGCTCGAAAAAACAATTATTCATTTTAGCAAGTTTTAATGAAGAGAAAATAAACCAGCTATTTCAACAAGCCAATTTACCTTTATGGGGTAGTTTGCGCCCACAAGTATTACTTTGGCTAATTGAAGAGCAGGGTTTACAACGTCGAATTATATCAAGTTCATCTGCTTCTACTTTACCTTATAAAGTTAATGAATTTTCGGCTCAACGAGGTTTACCTATTATTATGCCGTTAATGGATTTAACTGATTTGAGTCAATTAACCATTAGTGATGTATGGGGACGCTTTCAACAACCAATAAAAGAAGCATCGAACCGTTATTTAGCAGAAGCAATTGTTGTGATGAGAATTTCAAATTCAAGTTTGATTACTGATAGTTATACAGATCAGTATACAGATACAGCTACAATTGAAACGAATGATTGTGATTTATCCTGTGTAGAATCAAAAGTAAAAAAACATAATTATGTGCTTGATTGGAGCTTACTAGATTGGGGGCTTGTCGAAGGACAGCAAAAATTGAGTCGACAATATGTAGGTGATGAACCTCAAGAATTATTGCAACACGGCTTAGCTGATATAACAGAGTTAATTTATCAACGTTATGCTTTGTCTACAACGAAACAAAACGATTACATTATTGAAGTAGCTAATATAGATAGTTTAGCAACTTATGTAGACGTATTTAATTTTTTAAATAATTTATCTGGCGTAAAGTCGGCAACATTACTCAGTGCAAAAGGTAGTGCAAGACGGTTTAATCTGCAGTTACTTGGCTCCAGTGATGCTTTACTTGCTTCATTAAAACTTGATAATACACTTGTTCAAATCATTGACCCTTTAGCTCAATTCAATACACCTTCACCAGCAGAAGGTGAAGGAATATTGGTACCAATTTTTAATTGGAGCAAGTAATGAATAAAACAGCGCAACTGGCTTTATCTGTGCAACTTCCAGATGATGAGATTTTTGATAGCTATTTAAGTGAATCAAATAGTGCTGTAGTCAGTCAATTATCTCTTTTTGTAGAAAATACTTTGCTATCTAGCTCAAAACAACCTAATTGTTTTTATTTGTTTGGTTTATCAGGGGTTGGTAAATCACACTTATTACATTCTGCTAGTGCTTACGCTTCTCAATTAGGTAAAACATCAGTTTGTTTATCTTGCGCCGAATTATTACAACTATCAGTTGAAGTCTTAGATGGTTTAGAATCAATCGATTTTATTTGCTTAGATGATATTCAATTAATTGCGAATAATGAGTTATGGCAGCAAGCTATTTTTGATCTGTATAACCGAGTTTTAGAGCAAAATAATAGTTTGTTGATTAGTGGCGACCAAAGTGCTGTTCAATTAGGTTTAACTTTGCCTGATTTAGTGTCTCGTTTAAGTTGGGGATTAACAGAACAACTTAAACCGCTAAATGACATTGAAAAAATATCTGCTTTGCAATATCGGGCGTCAAAGCGTGGTTTAATGCTGAGTGATGATGCTGCAGCCTTCCTTCTTAATAGGTTATCTCGTGCAATGACAAATTTAATAGACTCATTGGATGTGTTAGATAAAGCTTCTATTAGAGAGCAACGTAAGATCACTATTCCCTTTATCAAAGACATTCTAAATATTGCTTAATGCTACTTGATATCGATGAACCTTGTAGTTTAATTATTAAAATAAGAGAGTAGGATGAAAACAGTAAATTTTGACGAGAATAGCATTGCTCCTTCTAAAGTTATTTGTATTGGTCGCAATTATGTTGACCACATAGCAGAGTTAGGGAATGAAGTACCAGATGAAATGGTTGTATTTTTGAAACCCAATTCAGCGATTTCCTCCCAATTAATATCGTTTCATCATGAAAAACTACATTATGAAGCTGAATTATGTTTTTTATATCAAAAAAATGATCCGAAAGATAAAAATGAACAAGGTAAGTTTACTGCAGTTGCTATTGGATTAGATTTGACTAAACGTGATTTACAAGCAAAATTAAAAGCGAAAGGTTTACCTTGGGAACGTGCTAAAGGTTTTGATGGTGCTGCATTATTTAGTGATTTTGTTGCGATTGATACTATTGATAATAGCTTACAGTTAGAATTAACAATAGATGGTAAGGTTATGCAGTCAGGCGGTGTTGAATTAATGATGTATAAACCTGATACTATTTTAGCTCAGCTTAGCAGTTTTGTTACGCTTGAAGACGGGGATATTGTAATGACAGGTACACCTAAGGGAGTAGGGGAGATTGTTGCCGGTAGTGAGTTTATAGGTAAAGTAAAAAAAGGCAATGAAACACTTATCTCTGCTTCATGGTTGGCTAGCTAAACCTATATATAAGTGTATTAATAAGAGCGTTAGTTTATTACGCACTAACGCTCATCAAATTTAAAGCTTGATATTAACGTTAAACTTTAAACTGTGCCACAATCTTTGATAGACGTTGCTCAAGTTGAATAAGTTCATTCGTCGTATTCGCCAGTTCACCAGCTCGCTC
>NZ_JAUOPW010000036.1:0-30243 GCF_030547795.1 Colwellia sp. 5_MG-2023
AAGGACATCAAATGATGTCCTCTAAGTAAAGCAAATGAAACAATATGTTTATAAAATCGGGGAGATTCAAAAACTGAGGCCAGTATATTTTCCCCGGTTATTTTCAGCAAACGAAATGATTTCACTCGATAGTTGAATTATTTTAACCCATTAAGGTGGAATTAATATTTTAATGACGATTGAATACTTATGGTTAACAAATTGAGAAGCCAACATTAGGCTTAGTAAATTAGCGAAAATATTTGGTTAACAGTACCTAATGAGTCATATTTAATTCGTAACTTTTGGTTGGTAATTTTTAAGATAAATAGGATGTAGTTGAGATGAGGTTATTGTTAGATAAAAAAAAGGACATCAAATGATGTCCTCTAAGTAACGCAAATGAAACAATTTTGTTTATAAAATCGGGGAGATTCAAAAACTAAAGCGAGTATATTTTTATCTACTGGTTTCATCAAACGAAATAATTTCATTCGATAGTTCAATTACTTTCATTTGTTTGAAATTTATCCATATCATTTATGTTATAAAATCCTCCTTTATCAGCTGTAGCGCATGAAACCGTTAAATTGAATTCAATGTAAATTGCAGACATTTATTGTCACTAATCACTTGTTTTATTAAATTTTTAAATTTGTGAATGTTTTGTGATAATTTAAGGCGAAAAACACGCTACCCTAATACAAATTAATTTTGTGAGTACTTTTAATGAATCACCACTACTGGGTTATTGTGAGCTTTGCCATTTTGTCTGTATTAAAATCTGATGCTGTGTCGGCTTTTGACTTTGACTTGAAATCAATACGAACAACTATTTCAAATCCAAGTACCAGCCATACGTTAATATATGATGATTTGGCTAGGAGCAATCAAAAAGCACTGTTTATGTTAGAGCCTGTAAACAATCAGCGAGTGGGGGTGTTTTTTGATATTAACGACATTGAAATTGGTTATTCAGCTGATATTTTTAATGATGACGTTGAAACAAAAACACAAGATGTGCTGCTTTCATATAGAAAATTTAAAAACTCTAAAATCACTTTTAACTATCAAACGCTTGAAGGGTTGAAAAGCACGGCTAAAAATTTAAGCGGTAATCAAACAGAACAAATTTTCTCGAAAAATACACGGTCAACTAAGTTTGAGCTGTCTGGGCAACACAATTTTTATACTTTTAATAATAAAGAATCTTTGTTTGAGCATTTTTTTCTTAACAGACCAAAGCTAAGTAATGAGTTTGATGTTGCGCTAAGTATTGTTGGTGCCTGGTCTTTTAAGCATGTATCTCTAGAAGATAACGATAATATAGTGTTTCAAGCTGATTTTTTAAATTCATCTGCACCAAAAGCCACTAAATTAACGTCTAATTCGTATGGAGTTAGTGTTGGTTCACTCTTATCATTTTCTTTACCGCATAATGTTCATGTATTTGCTGAGTACAAAGTAGGTAAAGGGAATATTCGAAATATAGATCCAGAGCTCGGTTTAAAAGATTCGGGTGACGAAAGAGTCACAGCATATGGCGGTGGTATTTCTTGGACCGCAAGTAATAAAGCGTTAATGGTAGTACTACGAGCTTGGGAACAAACAGGTAGACATATAGACACCTCTTTTGGTGATTTGTCAGTGATTAAGTTTTTTTAACCTTTATCACTGAGGCTATCGCATTTCTGTTTTTGATATTTACACATTAACATCATTGTTTTATCTAACGGTTCAGCCCCTTTAAGTAACGCTTTGTAGTTTACGATGAGTTGTTTAATAACAGTTGCATAGCGCTAAGGTTAACGGTAGTTGAATAGGGAATCCCAACGTTGATCTAAGTGCTTTTTTGCTTGCTCTAAAGGCAGTGCTTGATATTTATCACCCTCAATAGTAATTAACTGCATACGCTCTAGCTTTGCTAGGGCATCAGATATTTCAAAGTCTAGCTGGCAGTTGTATTTATCTTTAAACCAGGTTTCAATTAAGTCATCTAGCTCTGATGACGTTAGTCCTTGCGTATTTATGAGTAAGAAGGTGTAAGCGATTAATGCTTCTTTAAAATCTTCATCTTCAGCTGCATCAATTAAGGTATGAAAAACGCCAGCATTATTATCTAAGTTTTTATAATAAAGATTATCTGATAAGGCTTTCATAAATTTAATTTTTCTATTTTTAAATTTACTCCATTCTTTAAACACAAAGCCAAAAAAAACCGCCATACCTAGGCCAAATGAAATAATATGTTGCTGCGTCATCACGACAGATTCAGCACGCCAACCTAACCAAAATGACAGTAAAGCAGCGAGTAAAATAATAGAAGCACCAAGTTTGGTTACTAATACCACTGCGCCGCCCACTAAAGCTGAAGCGCCAATAATAACTTTATCTATCCGGCGCATCCTTACTTCACTATTAGGGAATAGCATTTCTAAATCAGCTTTTGGCACATTTTGAAAAAGTTTTATTATGGTTGAACTGGGTTCAAACCCTATTGGCTGTTTGCTTTTTTTATCAAAGTAGGCTTTATTTTTAAACGTAATGTAAACCGCGACACGATCGTAATTGGTAAAGTTAATTGTTTGTTTGCGAAGTCCACCAAAGGAAGTAATAGTTTCGCTCTTTTGTGACTCGCCTCGGCGATAAAATACCACTTGTTCAAAGTCATCAAATTCTACTTCTAATCTAACTTTAAACAATGATTCTTCAGTGAGTGCTTCTTGTAAGTCTTGGTCAGTGACCTTTTCAAAGTTAGCTGCATTTAGAATTTCAGCAAAGTTTTCAGCAAAAACTTTTTGGCAATGTTCACGTTGCTCTAAACTAAGATTTTTTAATTGCTGAGTATTGGTATTTGGATCAAAAGGGGCGTAATTATTTTTTAATGACTCAAGTAATTCGTGATAATCAAAGTGTGTAACACTTGATAGAAGCTGGCAAAACTGCTCAAAGGAAAGCTTAGACTTTTCATCAGTTAATGCTTGAGAGCACATTTCAATAATATCTTGTTTTCTAAAAGGGATGAATCGTTCGTTAGCCATAATATAAAGTTGTTTTAAGTGAATGATTAGAGATTAAGGTGATAGTAAAATATAAGAATAATGGAATAAAAAAGGGCGTCTAAACACCCTTTAATAAAAATTACTGTTTATCTTGAAGGCGACGTTTTTTAAAGTCAGAGTTTTCTTTCCATTTAGGCCAGTCATTATTTGTGGCCAACTCGCTAACGATATCAACAATTAATGAAATATCTTGTTCAACACCACCTAAAGACCAATCGCTAGAGTAGTCATCTTCTTCTTTGTGATATTTATGTGCAATATAATCAGGATCAGTATCACCAAGGCTCATAAATAACAAACTTGGTACGCCTTGTTTAGCAAATGAGAAGTGGTCTGAGCGGAAGAACAAACCATTTTGAGGTCTAGGATCAAGTTTTACTTGGCGTTGTTGTTTCGCGGCAGCTTCTGCTAAGTAATCTTCCATCTCTGACATGTTTTTACCATATTGTAATATATAGTCGACACCATCTAAGGCGTTCATACCGTCAATATTCAATAGGCCAACCATCTGTTTTGTAGGGATGATATCACCTCTGGCAAATAACTCTGAGCCGATTAAACCGGTTTCTTCAGCGGTAAAATTAACAAACAAAATAGAGCGTTCAAATGGTTTTATTTTGTGTTGCTCTTTAAGTATTCGGGCAATCTCTATTGTGCCTGCTGTGCCAGTAGCATTATCAATTGCGCCATTATAAATTTTAGGGCCAGTGGGTGTTTGCTTAGTGCCAAAATGATCCCAATGCGCACTGACAATAATATATTCATCTGCACGAGTTGTGCCTTCAAGTAACGCAACAACGTTATTTGATTCTGCATGCTCTATGGTGCTATTTAGCTCTAGATTAGCGGTTAAATTTAATGGAATCGCTTTAAAGTCTATCATTAACGCTTGTTCTTTCAATGCTTGATAATTTAGACCTGCTGCAGACATCAGTTTTTCGGTTGCATCGTAATGTAACCAACCCATAATAGGTAGTTTGCTACTATTATTAAATTCATCAATTAAGGTATATTTACTACCTGTATTTGAACTTTCTACTACGCTCCAAGGATAGGCTGCAGGTGCAGTTTCATGGATAATAAGAACCGCTTTTGCGCCTTGTCTTGCCGCTTCTTCATATTTATAAGTCCAGCGCCCATAATAGGTCATGGCATTGCCGGTAAATAAAGAATCGTTTTGAGTGGCAAAGCCGGGATCATTAACTAATATAACGACTGTTTTACCGGTAACGTCAATGTCTTGATAATCATTCCATTGGTATTCTGGTGCATTAATGCCATAACCAACAAAAACGATCTCAGATTCAACTAAGGCTATTTTTTCACTGATTTGTTCTGTACGTGCAGTAAAATCTTTACCTGCCGTAAATTCCAAGTTGCCTATTTTCAGCACCATAGCTGGATCTGGCGTTAGTTTTGCCATAGGCACAGGCTGGAAGAATTCACCGTTGACACCACCAGCTAAACCAAGTTTTTTATATTCTTCGGCCAAATAATTAATAGTAAGTTCTTCACCAATAGTTAAAGGACCACGACCAGCGAATTCGTCAGATGCAAGCGTCTTAACATGTTTATGAATATTATTAAGATTTACCGTGTCACTATGAGAGGAGAATATGTTGGTTGTACATGCTGAGATAAAAAGCGATAACCCTATAAAGCTTAAGCCTATGTATTTGTTAGTCATTATTAAAATTCATGTTATGGAAAGTTATTAATACTATAAAGCACTTATAGGCACTAGAAAACTAAATTTTTCGTATATAGCAAGCTTTATACATATAGGCATAAAGCTTGCTTTTGCTTTACTAACGTCAATTTTTTGTTGAAGCATACAATGATTAATAATATTAATACTTATAGTAACTTATTTAATGCTAGCTCTTCTGCATCTACAACTACTTCTGAAATAGATGAAATTATCGCTGCTAATAAGCAAGAAACAATAACAACAGAGCAAGCAGGGGAGAGTAATTCAAACTTATTTTTAAGTAGTAGAGCACAAAAAGTTGATTCATTAAGTCGAGAGTTTTTTAATCAAGGTGGACTAAATTTTGATGATATAGATTTATTTAAAGAAAGAGCTTATGAGTTAGGACTGATTTCTAAGCAAGATTACTCTCGTTTAGCAGGAACTGCTTCTGCAGCATCAGATGCAAGTGAAGCAGCAGATAATGCATTACCGAACCAAAGCTTGGTCAGTTATATTAGTGATTTTTTAGTGCGTTTAGATGAACCAGACTCAACTGAAACCGATATCTCAGATGAAGAAAGTAGTGATGAAGATAGCGACGCACTTACCGAATTAAAACAAGCGTTATCAACGGCTAAAACGATTTTAGATGATGTGGAATTGGCCAAAACAGATCCTGATTTTAAAGAGTCTTTAACAAGTACGCTTGCTTTACTTAAAGAGACAATTGACTCAGATTCATTTGATAAAATACCACTTGACGATAGAGCAGGCTTGGCTGAAGTATATAAAGCGGTTGATATTATAGACAAAATATCACCACAAAGATTGAATAATGATAAGCTCAATCAATATATAAAAATTGGTTTAGTGTAGATATCAGTTAGGTTTAATAAAGTGAAAGTTGTTTAAGTGTGGCGAAAATTAAGCTAAATAACAGCTATCTGCTATTGGTTTTGCTATTAACTTTGCTATTAACATAATACGACTAATTTAATCGTTATTTATTACTTCCTTATTTTCGCTCTGTGAGTAATCCTCTATTAGTGGCTTCCCTTATTATTAGTTATGTGAAGTGAGTAACTATTGGTGCAGAATAGTGACTAGCGTCTGATTGTGCTTAATTTGAGTGCGATACGTTGCTATATATTAACGTATTTATTGGGCTCGCGCGGTGATATACGAGTGGAACAATTCTTGCTGTATCAAACTATGAGCTGCAGAGATAAGGATTTCTCTAACAAGGCAGCTCATATTATTCATTAAATGTTACTAGGCTAATGGGATTCTTTATGTATAAATCACTCCTTTATTTATTACTACTTTCTACCTCTATTATTAGTACTCAAGCTTGGTCTGATGATAAGCCCAGTAATTTGACTGTTGATCAAGTAATTGCGTATTTAGGCCTTGAAGGCCACGTTGAAGGTGGTTTTTACCGTCGTACCTATGAAGCTAGTAACACAGCGAAAGTAGCCACGGAAAGTGGAGAACGATTTTCGATGACGTCAATTTTTTACTTACTAAGTGCTGAATCACCGATAGGGCATTTTCACCTTAATAAGTCAGATATTGTGCATTATTTTCAATTAGGTGATCCAATAAAATACTATCTTATTGACCCTGAAGGAAAGCTTAAAACTGTTGTTATGGGGACAAATTTGGCAGCTGGTGAGTTACTACAACTAACAGTGCCTGGTGGTACGTGGAAAGCATCGAAAATAATTGAAGGTGGTAAACAGGGATATTCATTAATTAGTGAAGCGGTATCACCTGGATTTGATTTTGCAGATATGACCCTAGGTTATCAGGCGTTACTTTTAAAAATGTTTCCACAACATAAAGAGATCATTTTACAACTAAGTCCATCTGTTTCCCCTGAATCACCAGTATCCAAGAAATAACGATTGTTACTAGTGATTCAAGTTAACTTAATGTGGGAGCTTTAACTAAAGCGCCTTTTTATATCGACGTGATGCTAAACCAATCATACCTAATGCAAAAATAGCAAATGTAGATGGCTCTGGCACTGAAGTAGTTGAAACATTACCGTTAAAAGTGACTTCGTGTAACGCTATTTGACTACCATTGTTATAACCAAACCGAATAGCATTTCCGGTTACCGAGCCAAAATCTACACTTACGTTTTGAGTAGTCGCTTGATTATTCATTATGCTTAAGGTTAAGCCTAAATCACCAGTCGTACCACTAACTAAAGTTGTCCAGTTATTACCATCAAACACTTCAGCAAAAAATGGAGTTAATAAACTGTAATTTCTAGATATTAATAAATCTAAGCCACTGAAAGTAGTTGTTTCGACAAAATTATAAGTAAATGCATGGTAGCCGAATGTAGACCAATTATATATACCATTTACTTTACCTGTATTACCCGATGAAAATTCATAACCATCAGACAATAACGTGTCAATTTCGCTCAGGTCGGCTGTATTATCGACATAACCCTTTGAACCAGCTAAGTTCCAATTGGTGTTACCCCAAGTAAAAGATCCATCAATATTAGTTAGTTCATAGTCTGCAGAGTTAATAATTCCTGCGCTAGATAATGTACTTAATGCTAATAATCCACTTGTAAAAATAACTTTTAATAATGTAAATTTCATTTGATCGCCCTTACTCATATCGCTTAATTGTGTCTATGATACTCAAGGCGAAAAAGTTAAAATATGGCTAAACTGTCCTATATTCTTTTTTATTAAAATAATTCTACTGTAAATGACTAACATTATTAGGGGGTTGTCTTCAAGCCAAAAGCGTTAAACAGCCTAAAGTCAGTTGATAAGGTTAGCTAGGGTTGGTTGAGGGGAATTGTACCATCTTGAATAACAGTTAATGGCGGCATAAAAGGAATGTTGATATCTAGTTTTGTTTTTAATTGATAGTTAATGCCTTGGTTTTTATTTTTCATAAGGGCACTTATTACTTTGATGCCTTTTAATAAGCTAGTTGAAACCGGCACCATAAAGCGTGATTCACCGTAAGCTTCCGTGGTTGGAATATTTTTAGCTACACCATGGGCTAGGGTTTCGTCTGCTACGTTCAGTTGGTAACTAATACCATTTAGTGGCAATGCAAAATTATTAGGGTTAACTAACTTCAGGCCTATTTCAAAGTTCTGCTCGAAGCCGGTAACAGGCAGCGCTTTAAAAGAAACTATTTCAACACTTGGCTCCTCGTAGGTTAGGTTCATAGTGGCGCAGCCAGATAACAAAAATAAGGTCGCTATGAAAAACAGGTGTATTGGTAGCTTTGTCACTATAGTCATTGTTTGTCCTCAGGAATTAATTTTTTTCAACTTATCATAATACCAATCTCACTAGCTATGTGATCATTGCTACGTATAAAATTGTTCACTTAATTAATGAAACGGGTATAAGACAATAAATTATAACATAGGAGTGATTAGTACTCCTTTATTAGGTTATACCAATCTCACTAACTATGTGAGCATTTCTACTTGTTAAAATCACCAACTACATCGTTATTTATTTAATAATGATCACAACTCGTTATTGAAATAAATGCTTTGTATTTGGCAATTTCTTCCACGTATAAAATTGTTCACCTAATTAATGAAAAGGGTATTAGTAAGATTATTTATAAAAAATGAGTGTAATGAACCCTTGAAATTTAAACTGAAACTGAAATTTTTTAAGCCACGTTTAAAGCTTATTCGATTTAAAGCGTGGCTTAATTGACTCAAGAGCTGAGTATTATTACTTGTTGTTAACGATTATTGTCGCTTGTGTTTGACCGTCCACAAATGTGCTAATTCTAAAGCGATTGTTGCTGCGGCTAACGCGGTAACTTCACTATTGTCGTAAGCTGGCGCTACTTCAACTACATCCATGCCGATAATATTAATACCTGATAAACCTCGTAAAACTTTTAATACTTTATCTGTACTCATGCCACCACATACAGGCGTACCTGTGCCAGGTGCAAAGGCAGGATCTAAGCAATCAATATCAAAGGTTAAATAAACCGGCATATTACCCACTCTGTCTTTAATTAATGTTGTTATTTCATCAACACTTATATCATTTGCTTGCATAGCATTTATGACAGAAAAACCGTGGTCTTTTGATCTGTAATTCGTGCGAATACCTACTTGAATAGATTTATTTCTATCAATTAAGTTTTCTTTAGGCGCATGATAAAACATAGTGCCATGATCATAACAACTACCATTGTTGTATGTATCAGTATGAGCATCAAAATGTATCAGTGCCATAGTGCCAAACTTTTTTGCATAGGCACGAAGTATTGGCAAGGTGACAAAATGATCGCCGCCTAGCGACAACACGGTTTTATCCGAAGCAAGCAACTGGCCAACAGCCGTTTCTACTTGCTGACAAAAGTGTGCCGAATCGCCAGGAGAAAAAACCAAATCGCCAGCATCAACAATCTTACAATGCTTTAATAAGCTAAAAGGCCACGGAAATCGTTTTCCTTCCCAAGCTAAATTTACCGATGCTTGCCTAATAGCGCTAGGCCCCATGCGGGCGCCTGAACGTCCCGTTGTTGCCATGTCAAACGGTAAGCCTAAAATTACAATATCGGCAGCTGATTTTACCGGGTCTTTAACTAAAGGCTGGCGCAAAAAGGTCATCGCATTTGAGTAAATAGACCCATCGACCTGATTAAAAATATTTTTCATTATTTGTCTCTAAAAATATAGACGCTACAAGTGTAACCTTTAGAAATCTTCAAGGTAGGTATAGCCTTTTAAGCCATCAACTAACTCTTTAAATATTTCATCACCTTCACTTTTTGATAACCTAGCTTCGATAAGATCGGCATAAGTTTGTTGAAATAATTTTGCATCTAAATGCACATAATTCAGCATGTCTTCAACGGTATCACCTTCATTTATTTCGGTAATTTCGGCTTCACCATCGTCATTTACAACTACTACTGCGCTATGGGTATCACCAAATAAATTATGCATGTCACCTAAAATTTCTTGATATGCACCGACTAAGAAAAAGCCGAGTAAATATGGCTCATCTTCTGTCCATGCTGGTACAGGTAAGGTGTGTTCAATACCTTGTCCGTCAACATAGTGATCAATGGTGCCATCAGAATCACACGTAATGTCTAACAATACTGCACGTTTTTCATGGTACTTTTCTAAGTTATTTAATGGTAGAACCGGAAATACTTGATCAATTCCCCATGCGTCTGGTAATGATTGAAATAAAGAAAAGTTCACAAAAAATTTATCTGCTAGTTTTCCTGTTAAGTCATCCATTATTGGGCGATGGAAGCGGTTTTTAGCATCCATTAATTGATTTAATTCATAACACACGCGTAAATTAATTTGTTCAGCCCAAGCACGCTGAGTTAAATTCAACAGGCCCATTGAAAATTGGCTATGTACTTCTGCTAAATCACTTTGTGTGTCGTGATAAATTTCAATTAATGCGCGATCATCGTTACGATCGTTTAATTGTTCTAACGAATGCCACATATTATTTAGTAAAATAGATTCATCTGGTATCGGTGCTTGTATGTTTTCTGGTTCATATGATTCAGCACCAATAACATTAGAAATCAGTACTGCATGATGCGCGGTTAATGCTCTACCTGACTCTGAAATAATCATGGGCATTGGTTGATCATAGCTTTTACAAATGTCACCAATAGTGTGAACAATATTATTGGCATATTCAGCTAAACTATAGTTCATAGAGTTATGTGATTGGCTTCGTGTTCCATCATAATCAATAGCTAAACCACCGCCAACATCCATACATAACAAGCCTGCACCAATACGGCGAAGCTCACAATAAAAGCGTGCCGCTTCACTAACACCTAACCTAATGTCTCGAATGTTGGCAATTTGTGATCCTAAATGAAAATGCACTAGCTTTAATGCATCAAGCATATTTTCTTGTTTGAGAATTTTAACAACGTTGAGTACTTGTGACGCTGATAAACCAAACTTTGATTTTTCACCACCACTTGCTTGCCATTTTCCTTTGCCTTGTGATGCTAAACGCACACGTATTCCCAGGCGAGGTTCTACATTCAACTTTTTAGCTTCGGCTAAAATCATTTCAAGTTCAGACATTTTTTCTAGCACAATATGTACTTGATGTCCGAGTTTCTCGCCGATTAACGCTAAACGCACGTATTCTCTATCTTTGTAGCCATTACAAACAATAACCGAAGACACTTTTTGAGCCATTGCTAAAACAGCAAGCAATTCAGCTTTACTGCCAGCTTCAAGTCCCAATTGAGTGTATTCTTTATTATGTTGGCTCGCCAAAATTTCATCAACAACTTCTCGTTGCTGGTTGACTTTAATAGGGTAAACCAATAAATATTTTTGCTGATAATCATATTCATCTATTGCTTTATTAAACGCTTCACATAGGCTATGAATGCGATGATGAATTATTTGTGGAAATCGCACTAAGGCGGGTAGTGTTAATCCTTTATCTTCAATCATTTTAGCAATACTATTTAAGTCTACTGTGTGCTCTTGATTATCAACTTTAGGTGCAACATATACCTTGCCTGCATCATTGATTCCAAAATAGCCCTGACTCCAATGACGTACGTTGTAATGTGCGCGTGCGTTATCAAGATTATCTTTATTCATTCGTTTTCCTTTAGCCTTGCCATCTAATAATAGTAAGGGAATTAGTCATTGGTAATTGGGGCGAATTAGAATTTAACAGCCGTTTAATGTCAAACAAAAAAAATGATTATGAATAACCATTATTATTGATTAGTACGAGATAGCAGAACGTTGTTATTAATATTCTCTTTATGGTTTTCTAATATTTTTAATGAAACGTTTATCCATTTTATGATGTTTTTTTATTTTATAAGCATAAATATATTGGATTACAATCAAAATCATACTCTGATCGAGTTGTTCTTCTTAAATGCCTACTTCTAGAATAAAGTTAGCAGGCTGGTGATTTACTGGTTGGGCCAGTTATGTCGAGTTATTTTACAGTTTTATTTTTATACGTTTTTTCAAATTACTATCTACTTGAATTTTAGATGTATTACTGCAGCGGTATATTTATTGCATTGTTAATATATTGTTAGAAATATGAATATAATTTAAAAGGAATAAAAGTGAAATTTAAGATTTTAAATACAGTGGTTGCTGGATTGATAGTACTTGTTAGTGGAGCTGCTAATGCAGGTATAATTAATTGGAGTGAAGTGCAAAATACTACTGATTTTAATGATGTATTTAATTTAGGTACTACTGTTGAAGCGATTAATGCGACAACTACAAACTCTGGAAGTGTTACAGTAAATGGTGTTGAATTTGATAATTCTACATCTTTATTATCTAGACGTGGTTTTGTTGGCGCATTAGATGGTTCATCAACCGATGATTCAGGTTACGATGCTTTCCTCAATAGTTTTGATTTTGGAAATGGATCTGACTTAACTGCATTGACTATTGGTGGCGGTAACTTGATCGAAGGCGTAGCTTATTCTATTCAACTATGGCTAACTGATTTAAGACCTCAAAGTCGTGAAATGTATTTTGATGATAGTAATGGTAATAGCTCTACATTGAATGCTAAAGGTAATGGACTTGGCCAATATGTTATCGGAGAGTTTACTGCAACAGGTAACACTCAAGAACTTCGTTTAGATGCTCTGAATTCAAGTAATGCTCATATAACTGGTTACCAAATTAGATTATCTGCACCAGCAGCAACAACTGTTTCTGAACCTTCAACACTTGCTATTGTTGCATTAGGTTTGATGGGATTTGCTTCTCGTCGTTTTAAGAAAAAATCTTAATAATTTATTTAAATAATTAGATTTAAAAAACATCAATTGTAATGATTGGTGTTTTTTTATTTTTGATCATTGATAGTTAGAGTATTTTTAGTAAACAGCCCGAGCTCAGTATTTTATGTTTATTGATATTTCTCTATGCTTTTCGTTATGTGTAGAATAACAAAGCCTCAGCATTTCTGCTGAGGCTTTGTTTGTAGAACTATGCAAGTTAATTTTACTATGATGTTAGGATAAATAGCTATTAGAGAAACATATATTAAGCCGAGTTTAGCTTATTTAGTCTGAGGGGCTCTAGCATTACCAGCGGTTAAGCGACTAAATGTTACTTGAGTATAGTCGCCATTTGCTTTATCAGTAGCCCAATCACCTGTGCCTGGACATGCTGGATAACGAAAGCTAGGATCGTCTTTAGTGCTACATTGATTGTACGCACCTGCTTTAAAGAAGTTTGCGTCGCCCGTGTAACCATTTGGGTGGTCACGTTCATCAACGTTGCCGTAAGCATCTATATTATTAGTTAAATCAATGGCGTAGTTTACTTCTTTATGACGAGCTGTTGTAAAGGTTAAATACATGGTGTTTTCATATATATTTACTTCATAACTAAACTCTTCATTAAGTGCAATACCTTCATCGCCAGGATTCGAAGTATCAAGCCATGCTTTACCCCAAACAGGGTAAGCAATATCTGTTCTTTGAGGATTATCTTTTTCTAAGTTCAGTTCATAAGTCCAAAAAACAGAGCCATATTCATGATTTGGTAGCTTTTTATAATATATTTTTAAGGGTTCGTTACCGTAGCCATAACCTTCACCTTCTGCGATCCTTCTGGGATCTTGTGATGCATGAACTTGGCCTACAACGACTGAAAAGGCGGTCGGCTTATCAGCATATTTAGCTCTTTTTGAAACATGATTAACGTTAAGTGTTGCTTGTAAATTACCGCCAACTTGTGCAAATTCACTCGCCTGTTTATTTGCTTTTAGAGCGAAATTATTAGCAATGGCATACTTCTCACCTTGCTCACCGCCTAACATATGATGTAATTCACTACGAGTATTGGTTGAATTCACCGACGTAATTGCTTTATTTGGCGCGGCAAATACCAAGTTACCATCCTCATTTATATAAAAATAATCAGGGTGCTGGTAGGTTTGTAGCTCTTTTACTTTAATTAGATCAACGACACCGTCGTTATCAACATCGGTAGGTGTGTTTATTTGCCAGTGAGTTAAATCGAATTTTTCAGCAGGTAATATAAGGCGTTGCTCATGGGAGTCGCTAGCAGTTCCACAGCCGGTTAATAATGTACTAAACCCTAATGTACTAAGTGTTATTAAACTATAAGGAGATAATTTTTTTATTAAGTTCATAATCTATACTCTATTTATTTATCGTTAATTTTTATCGTTATAGAAAGTAATCTAAAACATTTTTAAATAAGTGTTCTGTACTGTAATCAAACTACTGATTAACCGGTTTATTCACATGTAAGCGTTTCGATATGGTGTTAATTATTTCATCAGGGGAGGACTGTATATCAATTGTCCAACCATAATCTGGTAATTCAAGCGTTGCTAATTGTGAGTCTAACAAGGCCGAATTAAAGAAGTGTCCTGTTCGTGAATTTAAGCGCTCTATAAGTAGTTCGCGTGAACCATGCAAAATAACCCAATATATTTCTTCTGTGTATTTTGATGATAAGATCTTTCGATAAGACTCTTTTAATGCAGAACAAGCTAGCACAGCACCACGATTAGCCCCCCATAATGCTAACTCAGTGGCAAGTAATTCAAGCCAGGGTTGTCTATCGTTATCATTTAAAGCAATACCTTCTTTCATTTTTTCTAGGTTAGAGTGCGGGTGGAAGTCATCTCCGTCAAAAAAAGGCAGCTTCAATTTATCTGCCAATAGTTTGCCTATTGTCGATTTACCAGTGCCTGAAACACCACAAACAATAAATATCATTCTAATGCTCCTTATTGACCCAGTAATGCAAGAATGCCGTTATAGGAAATAACTACTGAGAATAAAAGTGCAAAACCCAATACTAGATTAAGTAAATAACCCGCGGCATGCTTACCCATTAACTCTTTTTTGTTGATCATCAATATGATCCCAAGGATCACTAAAGGAAGTATAAATACATTAAATACTTGCGTTAATAATTGTCCTTTAACAGGATTAAAACCGAAGACAGGAATCGTCAGGGCGAAAATAGCGGCGATACCTGTAATTATTCTAAATTGTTTCGATTGAGTGTCGAGCTTGCCAGAGCGATAATCTTCTATTAATAGTGGTGCGATTAACATACAAGGAAATACCGAAGATAAACCGGCAGCAAGTGTGCCGAAGAAGAATACGCTAAGCGCTGCTTTGCCTGCTATTGGCTCTAAAGCACCAACCATATCAACAACAGCGGTTACTTTTTTACCGTCGTGAAATAAAGCGCCTGCGGCAACAGCCATCACGGCTGCACTAATAATAAATACTAAGACAGCTGCTACAATGGCGTCTTTCTTTTGTTGTTTTCTGTCTTCAATAGTCCAGCCTTTTCCTTGAATGAATAAAGGTCTTGAAAGAAATGTAGCTGCGGCCATGGTTGTGCCTACGAAAGCTGCAACCATCATTTTTCCGCCCTCTACGTCTGGTATAGCAGGTATAAGGCCTCTTGCTACTTCTGCTGGTAAAGGATGAACTACAAACAGTGATAAAACGAAAGATATGCCCATACAAGACACAAAAATAACCAGAATCTTTTCAAACAGTGAGTATTTCCCAATAAGCAATATCGCATACATGATGCTGATTACAGTTACTGCAATAGCTAACACAACGCTATACTTGTGAGGGATTACATCAGGAAAGTACATGGCAATCATTTCAAAAAGAATATTAGCGGAAATCCCTAATATACCAACCAATGAATTCCATTGGCCAAAGGACACTCCTATAATGATAAGTATCGCCATAGGCTTGCCATATTTAAGGTGTTTTTTAAAACTGTAAAGTGCTGTTTCACCTGTTACTAAAGCGAAATTACCATAAGCATAGATAAGTACGCCTGAAAAAAGACAACTGAGTAGCAAAACCCATAATAATTGCATTCCAAAAGTACTGCCTGCAACTATCATCGCGGTAACGCTACCAGTACCTATGGTATATCCAATTGCTAAAAACGCAGGTCCAAAACTTAAAATATTTCTTATTAATGCTGACAACTTTTTCTCCCCAGAAATTTAAACTAATTATTATTCGTGTGTAGCTGCTGTATACAGCTAGCTTGTTATTGAGCTCATTATAGTTATTGATTAAATATTTTTTATATACTAGTACCCGTCATATCATTTGCGGGTTTATCTCTATTTATATAAATTTATTTTCATGCTTTATTTAAAATCCACTTTCTTCTGCCATTTTTACTACACCCACAGTAAGAATAATATTAGCGAATCGACGTTGTTCACCGGTTTGAATAATTAGTGTTGTAGTTGGTTCACGTATTTGGTCGTAAAAAGTCCAACGCTCCATTGTATTCCAAGTTATGTCTCCTAATAATTTCTGATAACTCTTATGGATTTCTGCATCTGCTTCTTCAGGTTTCTCCATAACAATAGCCCCCTGAATAGGGCAAACTTCTAATATACCTTCAAGCACGGTTAGTGCATCTAAAAGCCCTGGGCGAAAATTAAGGTGGACGGTTGTTGAGTTAGCTCCTGTCATAGCACCTACTGGTAAGTTACCATCAGCAATGACAACTTGTGCAAAATGACCTGATCGCGCTAGCGCTTCCAAAATTGTAGGGTGTATTACCGCTGTTTTTAGCATTGTTTTATCTTTAGTAAAGTAGCAAAAATAATAAGGCTAGATCTAAATGATCTAGTCTCAAGAGCGTTGTACAACTATTACATGTTGTAGACGCCACCATTAATATCTAGTGTAGCTCCGGTAATAAAACCATCATACTCTGATGCTAAATACAGTACTGCCCGCGCAACATCATCAGCATTACCAGCTCGTTTAATTGGAATACCTGTAATGGTTTCCTCAGCTGATGCTTTTGTTGTATGTGTATTATGGAACGAAGTGCCAAGGATGAGCCCTGGAGCTACAGCATTTACACGTGTACCTTGAGGCCCAAGTTCAGCAGAAAGTGCACGCGTTAAAGTAAGGATTGCGCCTTTGCTAGTAGAATAGGCCAAAGATCCTGGATGACCACCTTTACGCCCAGCAAGTGAAGCTAAATTTACAATACTGCTGTTTTCATGCTTAGCAAGGTAAGGCGATGCAGCTCGCGTAACGAACATCATTGAAGTAAGGTTAATATCCATTACTTTGTGCCAAAACTCTGCGTCCATATCACTTAATAACCGTCTTGCCACAAGAGAGCCTGCATTATTAATAAGTATGCTTAAACCACCTAGGGCTGCTACCGTTTTTTCAACCATTGAATTTGCATCGGCTTCTGTGGTTAAGTCGCCACTTATCGCAATAGCTTTTTGTCCTTTGCTGATTGCATATTCAACTAATTTGTTAGCAGTATCAGCACTAGTAAAATAGTGGATAGCAACGTTTGCTCCGCAATCAATAAAATGTTTTGTGATCGCTTCGCCAATGCCTTGCGCGCCTGCGGTTATAAGAACATTTTGTTCTGTTAATTTCTTGTTCATGTAATTCCTAAATAGTAAGGTCGTTAATTTTAATCATACTTATCATGTTGCCTTTACTTTCATATAGATAAAGACAACATGAATAAATTTAATATTCATCAACTATTTGTAAGTAACGTTTTCCGCTTTATAGCCACTATTGTTAGTTTGTATTTTTCCACTATTTTTCAAAACCACATCTTTGATTACTGTAACTGGCTCGCCGTTGGTTAAGAACAGTTCAAGTGGTGCACTGTTATTCCACGTTGTATTTGAAATATTTAATTTTTGTACACCATGAAAATACATTGAAGCGCCAGATCTATGGGTTGGGCCTTTACCAACATTCGTTAGGGTGTTGTCTTTAACCGTCACCATTGGTCCAAAGGTGCTTTCATCAGTGCCGCCGCGATAAACTGTAGCAACCTCTTCTTTAATATCTTTGAAGGTGTTACCTGAAATAGTTAAATTTTCAACGCTATATACGCCTAAATCATCTACTTCTCGGTTCATTTGAAGAATAGCGCCGGTAATATTGCTAAACTCAGAATCTAAAATGTCAATGCGATCTGCAAAAGTGCCCGCATTCGCTTTAAAGAAGTAGAAGTAACCATTCACATCAAGATCTGTCACCTTGATATTACGTACTAGTAAGTTGTAATTAATATTCATTGAAGTACTACTTGTGCTAATAATGCTATTACCTTTGTAATCTGGCGATTCAGCACCATCAAACCAAAGGTTCTCAACAGCTAACGCGCCACCATTTTCAATATTAATAAAATTAGGCTTTTGTGAACGAATAATAGGTTTTTTACCTTTAGCCGCCATAAGTGTGATTGGATGACGCACTTCAACAAATTTTGTTAATAAGTATTCACCACCGTTTTCTAGTAATAAAACATCACCAGCTTTACTTGCTTCAAGTGCTGCTAAAATAGTATTCGTTCCAGATTTCACCTTGATTGTATCGCCGCTATTAAATGCAACTGATGTTTCATTTTTAGGATAGTAGTTAGTACCTACTTCGTCTTTAGTTACAGGTAACTTAACTTCACCGAAATTAATTTTATCCAATAACGCTTTAGAAGGAGATTTAAGGCCATATTTATTAACGGTAACTTTGTAAGGCGTACTAGCAAAACCACTTTTAATTGGTGTACTTGCTTCTTCGTTTAAATAATTACCTTCAAAGTTAATGCCTGACATATCGTCATATAAGGTAAATGGTGAAAGGTTCGACTTACCTAAAATGATATTGCCTTTAAACTCAGATGTTGAAGGTGGTGCTGAACGCTCTTCATCTGCACCTGCGCCAAGCTCAATATAATCGCTATCGATAACGATATTGTTATTCATTGATGAGTCGATAACCGGGTCGTAACGGTTTGGTGAAGAGTTTGGCACACCATTCATAATAACTAAGGCACCGCGTAATCTTTTACCGGTTAAGCCATACATGTAGTTATTACTTACCGATTGGCTTTCATTGATAATTCTAATACCACCAGTGTTAGGTTTATGATTTCCTAGAAAATAATTTCCTTCTACTTTTGTGAAGTGGCCATGGCGCATAGTAAGCGTGCCTTGGGTTTCAAAGAATACGTTGTTGATTAGCGAGTTGCCGCTTGATTTGTTCGATATGATTTCGTGTTCACCGTTAGTACGGTCAAAGTAATTGTAGCGTGCTGTGGTATTTGAATACTCGCGAGAAAAGTGGCTAGTGCCAATACGTAAGGTTTCACCACCATTTGCGCCAAGTATTTGTCTTGGCCCAAAGTAGTTGTATTCAATAATATGATTATTTTTATGGCTGGCTTCAGTATTCATTCTGACAGCTAAAGTAACTCCTCGATTCCTTTTATTAATTAGGGTGTTATGATCAAAACGGTTGTTTTTACCATACATAGCGACCCAAAGATCAGACATGGGACGATCAGTCGTACTAAAGTTATCGATGACGGTATTCGTTACTCTTGAGTTATTCGCTAACTCATCATTAGCGGTTCTAAAAGAAAGTACCTCACCTGTAGGTGTGTAGCCATCTTTAAAAACTAAGCCTGAAATTGTAATGTACTCGCCTGAAAATGCTAGATTAGAGCGACCCGTTATAATTACTTTACCTGGTGTTTGCGCTTTTAATTCAACTTGTTTGTTTGGTAAACCTTTCGCTTTAAAAATTAATTCTACGTCAGACCAAGTACCGTTTGCGAGAATAACTTCACCGCCAGGTTTAACGTTAGCAACAGCTTTATCAAACTCTTTTATGTTCTTTACCAGTTCAGCGTTACTTATTTGCGAATAAGACAATAGCGCAAAAAATAATATAAATGGATAAAAATGTATTGGAGAGCTTTTTAACATATTTATTCTCTTAACTTTAATTGTTTCTGAAAAAATATTGCACCACCGGTTAATTGAAACAGGAGGCGGCATTATTAATATTTGAATGACGTTAACAAGGCCCTATTTACGATAAGGCCTTGTAGTATGAATTAGAACTTAGCACGTACACCAATAGTGAAACGGCGATCGGCTTCACTGTATAACCAGTTGCTACCGAGTTCTGTTACTTGACGGATTGGTTCACCCGTTAAGTTAACTGCATTTGCTACCACGGTAATATGCTTATTAATATCGTAGCTAGCAGATACATCGAACTGACCGCGTGAGTCTCGATAATTGTTACCTAAGGTTGGATCAAAGTATGGCGAATCAGGATCAGTACGGTTATATACGCCTGTTGCTAATTGACCTACAGGGCGTACACGTTTTTCATCTTGAGTGTCTAGGTATTTGTCACGCCAGTTATAGGCTAAACGAACTTGGTAACCTTCATGTTCCCAGTAAAGTTGAGCGTTGAAAGTATGATTAGAAATATCTTCTAATGGATTTCCATTAGGTTGTTCACTGTCTGCATAGGTATAGTTAGTGCTAACACCTAGACCAGAGAAAATACCGGGTAAAGAACTAAACTGTTGTTGATAAGCTAATTCTAAACCGACTATTTCGCCGTCACCACCGTTTACATCTGTATTAACCACTATTCCTGTTAGGCCAGCATCTCTTTGACCTTCAACATAGGCAAGATCTTGAGCTGAAGTTGCATAGGCAACATTAGCTTGGCTTACACCCGCAGAATCAAGAAGACAAACGTTTACATATTCCGTAACGTTTTGTCCTGTAACCGTATCTGAATCTGCAACACAAGAACTACTACTTACCGTAAAAGAATTTACATCTTTGTAAAAGATTGCGGCGGAAACAAGACCACCTTCACTAAAGTAATGTTCAAAAGACAGGTCGTATTGAGTTACTCGGTAAGGGTCTAGTTGATAAGAGCCTTGGCTACCGGTTACTAAAGAATTATCAACATTTAATGCTGGGCTTAATTCACCAAATTCAGCACGACGCATTACTTTTGCAGCAGCAAAACGAACTAGGCTCTCGTCTGATAGATTATAGGTAGCATTGATACTTGGTAAGAAGTCAGAATAGTCATGGTTAGCTGATTGATCATAAGTATTTGATGTTAAATCTGTAGTGACATAACGTGCACCAATAATCGCTGATAAATCACCAAAGTCTAAACTAACTTGCGTATATAAGGCTTTTGTTTCTTCTTCTATTTTCGCATAAGAGCCAGTGTTACGTACCATGTTATCGTCAAGTGTACCTGTTAACTCGTGACTGCTTCCGGCAAGCATTTGTTGTACTTTGTTGTAAGTGCCATCAATGTCATAAGCTAATAATGCACCATCATAAACATAATAATCAGTTAAGGCGTTATTACCTGAAATACCACTTTGTTCAAATGAGTTACTATGGTTAATTGCTTTAAAGCCACCATAAGCGCTATTAAAATCACCTACCCATGTTGGTGTGATTACACCATCATAAGAAACACTGGTTTGAAGATTCTTAAGTTCGCTACCGTTATTTCTTAAGTCATATCGGTCAAGTTCATATTCGCGATCAGTTGTTCGAATACCTGCCTTGATTGATGAGATAAACTCTAGGTTACTGAATGGTTCAGCGTATTCTACGTCGAAACGGATCGCTGTCTCTTCGTTATCTTCAAAGTATCTTTGGTGAGTAAATTGGCGAATAGCTAAATTATTAGGATCTAGTAATGCATCTTCATCAGAGAACGAGATACCGGGGACTTGGTTGCCATCACCCGTCATTGTAATCGTAAATAAATGTTCTGTGATTGTTCCATCAGCATCATATTGTTCACGAGAAATAGGGCGTAAGTTAAATTCAGAATTACTACGTAAAGATTCTGATTTAGCGTATGAAATTTCACCCGATATCTTTAATTTGTTTGTTACTTGAAATTCGCCACCTAGTGCATTTGATATTGATTCATTGGTGGTGAAATCAGCCCAAGTTTTAGGTTGAACAAAAACGCTACCTGAGCCAAAATTATTAAGTTGACCTTCAGCGTCACCATAAGCGTTATCAAGAATTAAATCGCTATAGTCTTTACTGTCGTTAAGTACAGAATATGCTTCTTGGCCACCATCAAGTTCAGTTGCGTTAATATCTAAATAAATAAAGCCATCTGTATCTTTAGGTGCCCATTGTAGCGATATTCCGTATGCAGTACGCTCTCGCGTTTCAGTTTTTTGTTCAACTGTGTTTTGGCTTCTCACTAAGAAATTACCGCCTGCATTGTTTGCTTGTTCACTGATACCATCACCATCTAAGTCAAGCTCAGTAGGCGTAATAAGGTTCATAAATTCATCGCGACGTAATTCACGATCTTGATAAGCGAAGACAACAGATGCGCCAAAAGTACCGGCATCATTTAAGTCCCAGTTAGAGCCCGCAGAGATATTAAATTTAGGCGCTAAATTTTCGGTTTTGTCGGCATATTCACCATCTAATGATAAAGCTATTAAAGGTTCGTCTAATTCTAAAGGACGAACCGTTGTCATATTAATGGTACCGCCTAATGCACCTTCAATCATTTCTGCTGTTGGTGATTTTATGACTTCAACAGTTTTTAAGAAGCTTGATGGGAAGTCGTCTAAACTGATGCCACCACGGCCACTACCAGAAGTAGATCGGCCATTTAATTCAACACGATTTTGAGAGATACCACGAATAGTGACGGATTCACCAACGCCAAAATCAGTGCTAATTGAAACACCGGTAACACGCTGTAAGGCCTCTGCAATATTATTGTCAGGTAGTTTACCTATATCTTCTGCAACAATGGCGTCTACTATGCGTGAATCAAAACGTTTTTGACGAGCTGATTCTGCAAGACTTCCAAACAGACCTCTCACTTCAATAACTTCAACTTCATTTACGCTTTGATTTTCTAGTTGGGTCTCTTCCGCTGCATATGTTGGAAAAGTTAACATTGCTGTTAAAGCGGCACCAAAGATCGTTAAATTTTTGTTTTTATGCTGGCATTTATTAAATACAGCACTAATTTTGTTCAATTTCATTGAATTCCCCTTGATAGCATATTACCTGTCATTTTTTATTTATGTTTACGCAGGTTGCATACTTATTTTTAATGTATTTTTATTTGTAATATATTAGGATTGAATCTAATATACTAGATAATTTATAATCTATTTAAATTAAAACCGCAATAGTTTTTTACCAATTACTTAAATAGCAACTTACCAAGAAGTAGAGTTTTGGTTTACCAGAGAGTTGATGTTGGTAATGAAACTAAAGGTTGTAGGCAACCAATATGCAGTTAATATTAAAAATTTAGAGAATTGATACTCAATATTATTATGATTTTATTTATCGAATAATGATGAGCTTTATAACTTATTTACTTATTAAAATAGCTGTTTTTAGAACCATGGTGATGCTTTTAAAAATGGCTTTCACTTGCAAAGATACTAATATAAAGTGGATAATACACTTCTTAAATAATAGAACCTTAGTCATGTAATGAATAAAATTGATTTTGAAATTAAAAGTATCGACAACATAATAAATGCTTCTTGCGTGACAAAAGAGGGAAGTTTAGTCGATCAAATTTATTCAGTTTTACGTAAAAATATTATTAATCTTTCTTTGCCTCCTGAAATGCCTTTAGTAGAAAAAGAAATAGCTTCAATTTTCCAAATTAGTAAAACTCCAGTGAGAGAAGCGTTAATTCGTTTAGCTAATGATCGACTGGTTAATATAGTTCCCAAAAGTGGTAGTTACGTTACATCGATCAGTTTAGAACGATATTTAGAAGCGTGTTTTATTCGAATTACTTTAGAGAGTGCTTGCGTTAAGCGACTTGCCGAGCAAGGGATAAGTTTGTCTCAACAATTAAAATTAAAGTCACTGATTATTGAAGAACAGCAAGTCAGGGAAAATAAACCAAGTAACGATCATGAACTGATTTATTCACCCGCTTTTAAAATTAATGAGTTATTTCATCGAACATTATTTGAATCTGCTGGTATTTTAGGGGCATGGAACTTACTTGATAGCTCTAAAGCTGAAATAGAAAGAGTTTGGCATCTAGAAAAAAGGGTTGGCGTTAGAAGAGCTTGTGATGCAATTTCTGAACATTTCAATATTCTAGATGCGATAGTCCAGCGAGATCCTGTAGCTGCAGCGGCCGTTATGACAGATCATATTGGTGACGTTGATGGTGAGATAGATATTATCTCTAAAAATCCTATGTTTATTAAGTCTATAGATGAATTCAATTCATTGATTAGCGAACAAAGAAAACGCCGTGGTGCAAACAACTTTAATGGGAAGCTTTTAGTGGGCAACCGCGTCGCTTTTTAATTTACCTTAGGGGTAGAATAAAAAAAACCTCAACATTTCTGCTGAGGCTTTGTTATTTAAGTTTGTGTACAAACTAACTCGATTAATTAAACTTAGTTATTAACCAATCTTTATTATCGCTAAAATACAACGTACGAATTTCATCTTTACCTTCAATATTAACCATATTGATTTGTGTAGGCCAAAGGTCGCGTAATGTACCATTAAATAACTTCAATCCATCCAATCCTTTTGGTATCGCTGTTTCTTGATACACCCAGAAAAACTTACCTTCAATTTCATAGCCTACGGCTGTTAAAGGTAGTTCTTCATCAGCTAAAGTGCGTACTAAAAATTGCTTAGCAACATAATCAGCAAATTGCTGTTGTGTTTTCTTGAGGTTAATGATGTCAGCATTCTTATCAAATAATGCTTGCACTGCATGCTCAGTGTCATGCATGTAAAACCTGTGCGATACCTCTAGTTGACCTGAACGTTTGTTAAACGTAACGGTTGTTTCAGCAGCTTTTTGTTGGTGCGCAAACGCTAAGTTTGTAGAAACAATACTCGATATCGCTATTAAGAAAACCGCTATAAAAATGATTAAACGTTTAGACATTAGTTGTCCTTCTTATCTTCTGTTTCATCATCTTCGTCAGTTTTAAGCTCTGTTTTAATATCTTTCATGATATCGCGACTAACTTTAGCTGTGCTCTTCTTCGCTTTATAGGCTTCAACACGTGTTGGAATAATTTGACGTGGGTAGTGGTTATTTTCTACGTCAACATCAGCCGTTTCCCAACCTGGATCAACAGTAACACTAACCAATTCTTTGTCGTTATCAGTCACAACAAGTTTACTCACGTGTTTTGGTGTTCTACGCCAAATTTCAGCAGGTATGTACTGACTTTCTGTTGAACCATCTTTATAGGTTAGTTCTAAAATAATCGGCATAACTAAACCACCAAGATTTGAGAACTCTAATACATAATAGTTTTTATCTTCTTTTACGGCACGTTCTAGTGCTTTAAGTTCCCAAGGCTTTAAACCCTTTAAGAATTTTTTGTACTTGTTACGTTCTTTATTGGTTACGGTGAAACGGTCGTTTTCGTCATAAAAATCTGTTACGTCAGGATTACGGTCAACCCATAACTCTTTGCCTTCTGCTTTGTTACGCTCAACAAATAATGAAGAAGGTTTATCGAGTTCGATTTGGCGTAAACGGCCGTAATCAATATCCGGGTTATGAGTATCTAAACGCATTTTATATACTTTATCTATTGAGATATCTACATGATCTGTAGAGTAGAACCAGCCGCGCCAGAACCAATCTAAATCAACACCAGATGCTTCTTCCATTGTACGGAAAAAATCAGATGGGGTAGGGCGTTTAAACTTCCAACGAGTAGCATATTCTTTAAAAGCGAAATCAAATAACTCACGACCTAAAATAACTTCTCGTAAAATGTTAAGTGCAGCAGCAGGTTTTGTATAAGCATTAGGACCTAAACGTAAAACGCTATCAGATTGCGTCATAATTGGTACCTGGTTTTGAGACTTCATATAACCAGTAATATCACGAGGCTCAACACCCCATGGAATTGTTGGATCCCATTCACGCCCAGCAACACCATCTAAAAAGCTGTTTAAACCTTCATCCATCCAAGTCCATTGACGCTCATCAGAGTTAACGACCATTGGGAAATAAATGTGACCTACTTCATGAATTACAACACCAATTAGGAAGCGTTTTTCAGCTTGTGAATAAGTGCGTGAACCATCGTCTTGTAATTCAGTACGAGGGCCATTAAAAGTGATCATCGGATATTCCATACCGCCTACAGGACCATTAACTGATTGTGCTGTTGGGTATGGATAGTCAAACGAGTAACGTGAGTAAACTTCCATTGTATGGACAATAGATTCCGTAGAGTACTTCTTCCAAAGATCGCCACCTTCTTTAGGGTAGAAAGACATTGCCATAACAAATGGCATATCGTCGCCACCTTGTTTATAACCTTTAGCATCCCACATAAACTTACGTGAAGAAGCCCAAGCAAAGTCACGAACATTGTCAGCTTTAAACTTCCACGTTTTGCGCTTATTAGTACCTTCTTTCTCGTTTTCTAATGCTTCTTCTTCCGTAACAATAAATACAGGACGTTTAGACGTTTCAGCTTCTTCTAAACGATTACGTTGTGTTTTTGTTAGTACATCTTTAGGGTTAGCTAATTTACCTGTAGCACTTACGATATGATCTGCAGGAACGTCAATTTCTACTTCATAGTCACCAAACTCTAGGGTGAATTCACCACGACCTAAAAACTCTTTGTTATTCCAACCTTCGTAATCTGTGTAGGCATGCAGGCGAGGGAACCACTGTGCAAGTAAGAAGATGTCGTTACCGCCTTCGCGTTCGTCTTTTTCAAAGTGTTCATAACCTGAACGTGCCGATACCGCATCTTCTTCAACAATGTTGAAAGCGAAGTCGATAGAAAATTCAACATTAGCGCCAGATTTTAAAGGCTTAGGTAGGTCGATACGCATTTGTGTACCAACAACAGTAAAGTTTAACTTCTTGCCTTTACTGTCTTTTATGGCGCTGATCTCATAGCCTAATTCGTTATCAGCCATAAATTGTTGGCGACGTAATTCACCTAAGCTAATTTTTGCTGGTGTTTGTGCATCACCTGTTTTGGTGTAAGGACCTCGGCGACCAACACCACCAAAGTTGTTTGCCATATTAGCAATAGAGTCATCTTTGAAGATATTTTGATCTAACTGCACCCATAAATACTTTAATTTGTACGGAGAGTTATTCTGGTAGGTGATTTTTTCACTGGCTGTTATACGACGTTTTTCTTCATCAAGTGACACTTTAATTTTATAGTCAACTTGCTGCTGCCAATAATTTTCACCCGGTTCACCTGCGGCATTTCGATATACATTTGGGGTAGGAAGTACTTCCTCTAATTGACGAAATTTGTCTTCAAAGTCGCCTTTGCTTTGTTTAATCGCTGATGCATTAACAGTTGAAGCTATTGAAAGCGGCAAAATTAATGCAGTAAAGATTTTTATAATGTTAATGTTAATTTTCATTTATCCATTCTTATTTTGTTGTGTTGAATTAATACAGTGAAAAATAGGGGAGCTATTATCACTCATCTGAGAAGTTAATATAAAATTACGAGTAGTTTATGGTGTTATCTTTTCTTGCAAAACGTAATTTTTTGTTTACATTCGGTTGTTTTTATTCGACTAAATTAACCTATTGTCGGTGGAGAAACCGCAATAAAAGCGAATAATTTTCATGTTACTGAAATACTATCATTTTAAATCATGGCTACTACAACTTAGTAAAGAGTTGATGCGTTTTTGTCCAGAACTCGCTAGATATTTGGTTAATAACATTAGCTTCGGCATTGATTAGTATCGCAAAACCTATATCTAATTCAGGTGAGTAACCAATATCGGCTCGAAAGCCTTCTACCCAACCTGAATGATAGATAATTTTTTGCTCATTAAGTTGATAAATGCGCCAGCCGTAGCCGTAATGAGCATCAGTTAAATGCTCTCGCCAATACCTTCTACGTAAATCTTTTTTGGTTTTTATTCTTGGTGTTGTAATTTCACTTAATAATGCTGGTGATAAAACGTCAGAATTATGCCCCAAATTTGCTATAAGCCATTTGGCTAAATCGGAAATACTGGAATTAACCCCTGCGGCAGGTGCCACTTTATAAAAATCAGGCGCTACATTTACAGTACGCCAAATATATTGCTTTAGCCTTTTTCCTTGCTTATTTTTTTTGTTGGTTAAAATAGTTTTTCTTAATATATGAGGCTTAGCTGTATTTTTAAGTTCTTGAAAAGGTTTTATTCCAATGGAGCTGTCGTTCATTTTTAACGGAGAGAATAGTCTTTCAGTTAGTAAAGTGGAATAATTTTTGTTTTGACTACTTTCAATGGCGGACTGTAATAGTCCAAAAGTGATATTTTGGTAGCCGTAACATTTGTCTGGTTGGCAAATAGGAGTAATACGATCAAAACGACCAATAATTTTATCCATGCTCCAGTTTTCATGAAGCAAATTATCATAAGCATTCGGCATTAAACCACTAGAATGGCTGAGAATATGCTTTAACTGAATTTTTTCTGCTGCGCCTTCTTGCGCCAAAGAAAAGTTGGGTACATATTTAGTGATGGGATCTGATAAGTCAAGCACATGTTCTTGTGCAAGCATAGTGGTAATGGTGGAGGCAAAAGTTTTAGATACCGAAGCTAAACGAAATATAGTATTGCTATTAACTTTTTGTGATTTTGCTTTATCAATATGGCCAAATGTTTCTAAAGAAACTATATTATTATTTTTTACAATGACATAAGCGCCACCAGGAATATTGTATTTTTCCAGCTGTTCAGCAACATGCATTGAGAATCCCGGATTAAACTCTTTAAGTGGATCGGCATAAGAACATGACATAACAAGAGTTAAAAAAAGACAATATATTCGAATCAACACAAACCCCTTTGATAAAATTAATTTTTTCTATAAATAAAACAGCCGCAATATTTTTGTGGATGACTGATATGAATGGTACCAATTGACTGTCGGAGTCTAACTCTTAATTACAAGTTAGTTGCTCTACAAATTGAGCTTACTAGTTTCATGAGAACGTTTGCAATAATTATGTTTACTGCATCAACTACCTTGATATTGAAACGATATTTTAATCTCAAATTATATCATGATATTTAAAGATAATAATCGCTTCTTTTGTCAGTGTGCTTTGCATATAAGTATTCTGACCTAACATGAACAACTTTTAGACTTCTGACAAAGTTTATAATTTTGAATATGAGCAAAAGCTATAACTATGGCACCTAAAGTGGTTAATCCTTTTTCACCCATCTCACCAAGGTAACTTTCACCAAAGAGTAGTGCGGAAGCTAGGATAATAAGCCCCAATCCACCATATAATCCAATCGACATTTTGTTATGTTTCTTACATCCCATCGTCAGAGCGTAAATACTTATAGGTAATACACAAATAACCATCAATGTATGAAATATTTCTTGATCCATCGTGGTAGCAATTACCGTTGGCAACAAAACTGTTACTAAAGGAAGTAAAAGGCAATGAGCCAAACATAATACAGATAATGTAATTGCAGATTTATCTAAGGAGGCCGAGACAGTTTTCATTTTTATAACCTATATATTTAAAAGTAGAATTGCTTTTAGCAATTATTATGTGCTGAAAGACAAGTATTGCAGGTACCGTTTAACTCAATTTGTGGTGATGATAATTGATAGCCAGTTTGTTCAGCTTTATCTGTTAAATCGCTTAAATTATTATTGGTATTATTGTTTAATTCATCAACACGTAAGCATTTCTGGCAAATTAAAAAATACGGTAACTCATGGGAAGACTTGCAACCAATATGAGCACAGGCTACATATTTATTGGCGATGTTAAGTCTATGCGCTAATTGCATTCTCTCTAGAAACTCTAAAGTTCGATAAGCTGTCATAGGCAATAACACTTCATTAAAGTGAGTTTTAAATGCTCCCATCAACTCATAGGCAGACAGAGCTTTGTCAGTTATTAACAATAGTGTTAAAACCTGTCGACGTTTCTTGGTTAAGAGAACATCATGTTGCTTACAGACTTTTGCTGCTAATTTTAAGCTGGCTTGTATTTGAATATCTTGGTTCAATGAAATCTTATCCTTGTATTATTTTCGTCAAGACTTACAGAGTCATGTTCATAATAGCCAAATGATATAACGTAAGTTTTATGTTCAAAATTAAACAGTGTTGTAGTCGGTGTTATTACACCCCACCTATTGATATGTTATAACATATCAATAGGTGGGGTGTAAACTATTAAGAATACTTTATATTGAATAGAGTTATATAAGGTTCTGGTGTTATGAGTAACATATCTTAGGCTCTTGAAAAAGATGGAGGGATGTTTTGCACTTTGCTGGAAGAAAGTAGCACTCGTTAAGAATCATGAGAGCAAGTCAAACAATTTTATACGTAGAAAAAATTGCCAAATACAAGGCATTTATTTCAATAACTGGTTGTTCTAATTATTAAATAAATAACGATGTGGTTGGTAGTTTTAACAAGTAGAAATGATCACATAGTTAGTGAGATTGGTATAGATCAGTAGAATAGTTTTTATGAATGGTACCGACCGCCGGAGTCGAGCTGCCAACCTTGCTTAGCTACTGATTTCATCAGTAGGCCAGTTTTTAATAGAAATAAAAAAGCCTCAACATTGCTGTTGAGGCTTCA
>NZ_JAUOPW010000037.1:0-28814 GCF_030547795.1 Colwellia sp. 5_MG-2023
TATTTAACAGTAATGTTATTTCCCTTAGTTAGTGTTTCATGTTTTTTATGCATCTATTCTTATAGATGCATTTTTTTTGCCTGAGAATCAATGATTCTATTCTGGTAAAAATAACACTAAAAGTGATTTCTAACTTTTTAAATAAATTTATTCTTCTACAAATAAATTGAACTTTATCGTAAGAAGTGACTCTTATTTAACAGTAATGTTATTTCCCTTAGTTAGTGTTTCATGTTTTTTATGCATCTATTCTTATAGATGCATTTTTTTGCCTGGAAATCGATGACTCTATTCAGGTAACAACAACAGTGAATGTTATTTCTAGTTTTCTATTAGATAAGCTTCATGTTTTTATAAATTTATTTTAATAGAAACAGTTTATTAGCGTTTTACTAATGAGGATTTAGATAAGAAAAAAGCGTACTATTGCTAGTACGCTTTTGTTAGGTAATTGACTTAAGAGTATTAAATAACATTACTTATTTAAAACATTTATTTAAAGTAATTAACGAGGAAATCATCAAAACTTAAAGTATCACTTTCTTCAATAGCACGTTGTTTTTTATGTGATTGAGTTGCGCCATCAATAAAATATTGTTGTGAATAAAATTGATAATCACGAGCAATTGTTTCCTCACGGTATTTAGCTGCCAGAGTTAATGAATACTCAGTAAGACATTGCTCCCCCTCTACCATAAGAGATAAAATTTTGGCTGAAGGCGTTAATGTTGCATCATTAATTTTTGCCCTTTCTCTGATAATAGACTCTGAATACTGCGTTGTTTGATAAGCGCTGTCTAACAACAATGCCACCTTAGCCATATCATCAAAAAGCTCATTTCCCCATGTTGAAATAGATTTTAAGTGCACTTCTCCAGCACAATCTTGATCTGACAGCATTAATGTTGGATCACGACCTTTCAAGACCACATCATTCATATTATTTTCATAATGTTTTTGAGAGTCACAATCAAATTTATTATTTTCAATAAAAGCACAATAAGTGATAAAAATATCTAAAAAGTGTATTTGCTCCAGACTAATACCAGTATCAACAAACGGGTTTACATCAAGCGCTCTAACTTCAATATACTCAACTCCGCGTTCACGAAGTGCTTCGGAAGGTTTTTCTCCAGGTGCTATTATTTGTTTAGGGCGAATAGGGGCATATAATTCGTTTTCAATTTGTAAAATATTACTGTTCAACTGCTGATATTCGCCATCCACTTTTACGCCAATTTTGGCAAACTCTTCTGACTTTAATCCAATAGCATTTTGTACGCCATCAACATAATCATGCAGGTTATTATAACAAATTTGCAAACTAGACTGTTCACTACTTGTGTATCCTAGATCACTCATACGTAGCGATGTTGCATGTTCTAAATACAAAGCACCACTTGACGTTTTTTTAAAGGGTAACTGTGGCGTTTTTCCTTGTAAAAAAGATTCACAAATAGCGGGTGAAGAACCGTACAAGTAAGGAATTAACCAACAATAACGTTTATAGTTTCTTAAAATTGAAAAGTATTGCTCGGAAATGAAATCTTTCATTGGCATATGTTCATTTCTATTTTGAGCGGTACGTATTACTTCCCAGAACCCCTCTGAAAATGAAACATTAAAATGAATACCGGCAATCACTTGCATCATAGAGCCGTAACGGTTTTTTAACCCTTGACGGTAAACTGTTTTCATTTTGCCGATATTAGAATGACCATATTGTGCCAAAGGCACTTTATTAGCGTCGTCAACAAAACAAGGCATACTCATTGGCCACAGTAATTCACCATCAATATTATCAAAGGTATACTTTTGAATATCTTGTAATTGGGCGATAGCCATCTCAGGCGAGTGACTTACTGGTGTAATGAACTCTAGTAAGGTTTCTGAGTAATCAGTGGTTATTTCACCATGTGTTAATGCTGAGCCTAATTCATGATAGTGACCATGTTCAGACAATTTTCCTTCAGGCAATACTCTTAATGCTTCACGTTCAATACCACGACCAATGTCGGCGAGTGTTTTAAAGTTTTCGTTTTGATTGAAAACGTTAATATAGTCGTTCAAAGATAATGTCAAAATAATTCCTAACGATGGTAAATAAATTCACCTTATTTAATCCTCTATAAATAAGGTGTTTTTATTATTTTTCAAGTTAATATTAGATTTAAGCTAATCTATTGACCATTTTAAAGGGTCTTTAGTTAGCCAATTGTAGTTCTACAATGTCTAAATTCATTTTTTCTAACTGCGATCTAATAACTTGACCGTCGCCAACAACAATCCATTGCATCGGTTGGCTCAATTCTTTTGCAGCAATCTCGTTCAACTGTTTAAGTGTAATGGTGTTGATAATTTTATTTTGCTGTTCGCTATAGTTTTCAGGTAAATTAAATTGTAGTAACTGTCTTAAAAAACCACTTTTCTTTCCTGGTGTTTCGTAACTTAACGCTTCATTTTGTGAAATCGCTTGGCGCATGAAGTCAACTTCTTCACCTGTTAAACCATTCTCTTGATAATCAGCTAATTCTTTCTCAATTTCAACCATAGCATCAAAAGTATGCTCTTTTTTAACGCTAGCGCCTGCACTAAATAACCCTAACGTTTTTCCTGCCGTAAAATAACTTGATGCACCATAGGTGTAACCTTTATCTTCACGTAAGTTCAAGTTAATGCGACTATTAAATGCGCTACCTAATGGATAGTTCATTAATGTCGCTTTAAAGTGATCTCCTGTCGCATCATAAGTCATTGCTCTACGACTATAGCTGATAACTGACTGGCTGGCGCCTGGTAAGTCAACAAAGTAGATCTTATTCGGCGTTATTTCAGGGAATGACTCATATGAAGGGATTGTATAGTCAGCCCCTTTCCATGATTTTAAATAATCCAGTTTAGGTAGAATTTCTTTTTTACTGATATCACCAACAATAACCAAGCTCGCTTGCTTAGGTGAAAAATACTGTTGATAGAAGCCTTTAACATCAGCCAAAGTAATACCAGAAACTGTGCTTATAGTACCTTCATTTGATAAGCCTATACGGTTATTTTCGCCATAAGTTACCAACTTAGATGCTTTATTTGCTAAGTTGCGAGCATCTTTATTACCTTGCTCTAACCCCTGAATTAGCTGATTTTTAACTCGGTCAAAATCACTTTCTGCAAAAGCAGGGTTTCTCATCATATCAACCATTAACAGCAAAGTTGCATCAAGATTCTTGACCAAAGAATTAACTCTAATCGTTGTATTTCTTCCTGATGCGCTCACTGAAATATCACTACCTAGTTTGGCGAGTTCATTAGAGAGTTCTTCTTTAGTATAATTAGTAGTACCTTCATTCATTAAACTTGCAGTAAGCGAGGCAAGACCTGCTTTTTCTATAGGATCGAGTAAAGGTCCTCCTTCGATACTTAATAATAAACTTACCGTTGGCGTTTCATTATTTTCTGTTGCAATAATTTGTATGCCATTATCAAAACTATCACGCCACAATGTCGGTACTTCAATTTGCGGGTTAGTACCAGACTTTGGCATAACACTACGATCAAAGGTGCTGCTATTGCTCATGATAGGCGTATCAATTGGAGCAAGTGCTGGAGGAGTATTAATGTCAGGTAAAACAAAATTATCTGTTTTAGCGATTAACTCTTTTTGTTCATTAGGGTAAATGGATAATATAGCCGCGCCTTTATCCTTAATATAAGTTTGATAAACACGCATAACATCGGCTTTAGTCACTTTATTGTAACGAGCAACTTGCTGTTCAGAATAGTCAGCATTTCCTAAAACTGTTTGATAATGCGCTAACGTTGACACTTTACCTGAAACACTTTGTAAGCCATAAATAGTACCGGTTTCAATACTTACTTTCGTTTTGAGTAAATCTTCATCATTAACACCACGTTCTTCAAACTCAAGTAGAGTGTCGTTGATAACCTGTTCAATTTTAGCTAACGCCATGCCTTGCTGTGGATTTGGCAAAGCGTAAAAGCTCATTTGACAAGATAACTCCTTACAAGGGTGATTTGCCCCCGCTTGTACTGCAATACCAGATTTGACTAAGTTCTTATAAAGTAACGATGTGGGTCCATTACCTATAATATTTGCAAAAACATCTAAAGCAGCTTCATCTTCATGCATGCCATAAACCGTTGGAAAACTAATATAAAGTAAAGGCAAAGACACATTATCACTGAATGAGTAATAACGATCTTCAGCTAATGTTGTTAGTTGTTTTGGCATATTATCTACTTGAGGACCAGCTTTTAAGTCACCAAAATATTTTTTAATCCAAGCCAATGTTTGCACTTCATCTATATCACCGCCGATAGTTAACACGGCATTATTTGGACCATACCAGCGGCTAAAAAACTCTTTCAAATCGGTAACCGTGCCTCGATCAAGATCAGGTAAATAACCAATTACCGGCCAAGAATATGGATGCTCTCTTGGGTACATCATTTGATTAATCGTTTCGTTCAGCCGACCATAAGGGCGGTTATCAACATTTTGTCCACGTTCATTTTTGACGGTAGCACGTTGTATTTCAAACTTCTCTTCAGTGATAGTTTCTAATAAAAAACCCATGCGGTCTGACTCAAGCCAAAGCATTTTCTCTAATTGGTTTTTAGGTACTGTTTCGTAATAATTCGTTCTATCCGCATTAGTTGTTCCATTTAAACTACCACCACTTTGCGTAACAATTTTAAAATGCTGTTCATCAGCTACATTTTTTGAACCTTGAAACATCATATGTTCAAAAAAGTGAGCAAAACCTGATTTTCCAAGCTGTTCTCTTGCTGAACCGACATGATATGTAACATCAACGTGAACCAAAGGATCAGAGTCGTCTTGGTGTAAAATAACGGTTAAACCATTGTCTAATTTATATTTTTTAAACGGTATAACTAAACGTTCGTCGGTAGCAACGACATTCTCAACTAGTTCAACACCTGCAGGCAAGCTGACTTGTGCACCAATGTTAGCGGAATTTTGCTGAGAATTTCCTTGATTCGTACAGGCAAATAGTAAAGCACTAGCAACGGCAACAGCACTAATTTTAGAGATAAAATAAAACGTATTTTTCAAAATAACATCCGATATTGAGAGTAAAAATAGATTGATTGAATTATCATAGCAAATAATACCAACAAGTAGACTGATAAAATGTTTAAAGTTATTTCACAAACCAATGATTTTGTTGTCATAGCAAAAAATGCAGACGTGAATTTTCATGATGAAGGCATACCAGGTTCAGGGCTATTCTCAAAAGTAAAAGAATATATACTTGGCGAAGATAGCAGCCAAGAGCTCTACCCTATTCATCGGTTAGATAAGATGACTTCGGGTTTACTGGTGTTTGCAAAGAATAATATCAGTGCAAAAATCTTTGGTGAGTTATTTGAAAAACACCAAGTAGAAAAGTATTACCTTGCTATTAGCGATACTAAACCAACTAAAAAACAGGGGCTGATCAAAGGAGATATGGCAAAAAGTCGTAGAGGCATGTTTAAGCTTATGAGAACGCAGAAAAACCCTGCGATTACACAGTTTTTTTCTTATAGTATGGAAAACAAACAGCGTCTATATTTACTAAAACCTCACTCAGGTAAAACACACCAACTACGGGTAGCATTAAGTAGTATTGGCGCTCCAATTATTGGCGACCCGTTATATAGTACAAATTCGAAAACTCACTCAAAAGTACCTGCTGATAGAGGTTATCTACACGCCTATGCTTTACGGTTTGAGTTTTTAGGTGAACCTTATGAGTTTATTTTGCCACCTGATGAAGGCGATTTTTTTCAAGCAGGTTGTTTAACTGATATGCTAGAGCAGCTAAATAAACCTTGGTTGTTAAATTGGCCTAAGCTGTAACCTAAAAAAAAGCCATCATTTACGCCATACCTAATCTAACAACAATATGCAGTAATCGGGTATGGCGCTAACTCTCTATAATAAAGCCATTTATAAAGAATGAAAAAATACAATAGCAATAGCACTTGGGCAAACAAATTTAGTGTACCACGGCCAAATTTTCCAAAAGAAGCTATGTTCAACCATGTCATTCCCTTGCTTTAGTTCTTTCAGTATTTGATTACGTTGCCAAATCCAACCAACAAAAACACAACACAACATAGCAATTAATGGTTGTCCGTATACTGTTGAAATAGAAATAACTAAACCAAAAAGCTCATCAAAATTTAATATGATAATTGTACTTAGTATAAATATCCCTAATCCTACTAATACCGTTGCTTTCTTGCGTTCTACATTATGACGTTCAACAGCAAAAGATACTGGCCCTTCTAACATTGAAATAGAAGACGTTAACGCTGCAATAGACATTAAAACAAAGAAACCAAGAGCAACAAACAAACCAATACTGCCCATACTATTGAACAATGTTGGCAGCACATCGAACACTAAATTAGGACCCGAAATTAAGCTTCCATCGTCACTAAAAATAGCAACACCTTGATATTGTGCGACATACATAGAAGGGATAATTAACAAGCCTGCAAGGAAGGCGATAGAAACATCAATTAACGTTACTTGCGCTCCAAGTGAAACTAGGTTTTCTGTTTTAGAAATATAAGAGCCATATATAATCATGACACTCGTTCCTAGCGATAAAGAAAAGAAAGCTTGGCCAAGTGCGCTAATTAACAAATCAGGCTCGAAAACTCGCGAAATATCAGGCTGTAAATAAGCAGCGAAGCCCTCTTCTGCGCCTTCTAAAGTAAAGACATAGATAATCAATAAAACTAGTAATCCAATAAGCATTGGCATTAATCTTTTTGACCATTTCTCAATACCTTCTTCAACACCACGGCTGATAATGGCCACCGTAAGTAACATAAACAAACCAGTAAAGACTAAATTACGCATAATTGATTGTGATGTTAACCAACTTGATGTTTCGTTAAGCCCTAACATTGATGTGATTGGCTCAATTGCATACGACATCATCCAACCGGCAAGAATGCCATAAAAACTCAAAATAAGTGCAGCACAAACAATGCCGCCAAAACCAACAACAAACGCAAAACGTTTTTGCCACAGTGCGCGAGACATTTTCTGCATGGACGTAACCGCATTGGCTTGCCCATAACGGCCAATTAATAATTCAGCCATAAATGCTGGATATGCTAAACTAAATGCAAGAACCAAGTACACTAAAACAAAAGCTGCGCCACCATTACTTGCTGTTTGTGTTGGGAACCCCCAGATGTTACCTAGTCCGACAGCTGACCCAGCTGCAGCTAAAATAAAACCTAAGCGTGAGCTAAAACCACCTCTTAATTTATCCATTACTAACTCTCATTTTTATTATTTTCATTTATTAACTCACGGTTATTTTCTTCTACAATTCATTTTTCTACAAAGTCATTCACTTTATAGTTTGATGCTTATTTCACGCAACAACATAATCTACTTAAAAGCGATCAAGAAAAGTAGTCTTATAATATATAGTTTTTTTCATCAATGTAACTATGAAGTTATATCTATAGTTCAACAGTAGACTTATTTTCCTCATCATTAAATAAATCGCCAAAAACTGTAGAACATTGCTAGAATATTAATTAAACAAGTTATTTACTGTTACGGGAATTCTGCTTTGAAATATTTATCAATCGCGATTAACTTTTCCTTTTTTATATTTTGTATCTCAACCACTTACATCCATGTATCAGCAGCTGAAACACATTCCATTGAAAAAACACTTCCTTTAACCGATTACTTTAGCCAAACATGGAGTACCCATGATGGGCTCCCACACAATGGAATTAACGCTATATCTCAAACGACTGATGGCTACCTTTGGGTGGCCACCTGGGAAGGATTAGCTCGATTCAATGGCAGAGAATTCAAAGTATTTACGCGTGGCTCTGCCATTGGGTTACCCGATTCATCAATAAAAAGCCTAACCTCTACGCCCGAGGGTAAATTATTAGTTGCAGGTGCTCGTGGTGGCTTATCAGAGCGCTATAATAACCAATGGGCAGCAGCCTCTTTAGCAACTACTATGATTAACCACGCCATTTACGATCACAATGGCAATATCTGGTTAGCCCTAGAAGGAAAAGGCGTTATTTACCGTAATATAAGCTCTCAACAAGATACAGTTATTATTGATAATATACGCGCCTATAAAATAGTTGAAGATAATAAAGGTACTATTTGGGTAGCAACCAATAAAGGTATATTTTCAGTTAACAATCAAAGCATTGTTCGCCATTTTGATGAACAATATGGTTTACCTAACTCTCCCACCGACGATATTCTTTTAACCCATGACAACAAACTTATCGTAGCGACCAAGCAAGGAGCTTATAAACAAGTTAATGGTATTTTTGAACTATTACACCCTCAACTGGCTAATGAAAGAATTAGCAGCTTACTGCAAGATAAAGCTCACAATATTTGGTTAGGAACTGATAACCACGGAATATTTAGACTCCATAACAATAACTTGGAACAATTAAATGATCAAAGTGGTTTACCCAATAATAGAATATCCGCACTTTACCAAGATAGAGAGCAGAGTATATGGATTGGTACAAGTAGTGGTTTGTTTCGCTTACGAGAAGCACCATTTATTACCTTAACGACGAAGCAAGGCTTATCAGGGAATTACGTACGCAGCGTTTTATCTCATTCAGATGGCAGTATATGGGTTGGTAACAGCAAAGGCTTAAATAAAATTGTTAACGAGCAAGTTACCTCTATTAACGTCAACCAAAACAGAAGCCTTTCCGTTTTAAGTTTAGCAGAAACACCACAGCAAGAAGTTTTAGTAGGCACATACAATCAAGGGCTATTTACCACTTCAAATAATCAACTTGAAGAATTATTAACCGTCAAAACAGGCCTACCAAGCAATGAGATCAGAAGTATCTTAGTTGATTCAGCTAATAACCTTTGGGTCGGAACAGCTTCTGGCTTAGCAAAAATATCACCTGACAATACGTTAGAGATATTTAACAAACAAAGTGGCCTACCGGCCAGCTTTATAATGACCCTTGCTGAAGATGAGTTTGGTAAAGTATGGATTGGCACCGGTGATGGTATAGCTTCTTACGATAAAGGTGCAATACAAACTTATAGATTGAATGATAAATTTGATGCGGAATATGCTTTTGGTTTTTATGTTGAACAAAACACTCTATGGATGGCAACCGATCGAGGCCTTATTTATATTAATTTAACAACCAATGAAATGAAGGCCGTCAATAAAGAAAACGGTTTGCCCGTAGATAAAATATTTCAAATAGTTATCGATGAAAGCAATACGTTTTGGTTAACGAGTAACCGAGGCATTATTAGTGTTACCAGAGAAGAAATTGATAGTATTATTCACGGCAAGAGTAAGTCCGTCGATTTTAAATTATTTGCGGAGGGTGTTGGCCTACTTAGCTCACAAGCTAATGGGGGATCAACACCTGCCGCCACGCTTCATAAAGATGGCAGTGTTTGGGTTGCTACCTCAAAAGGCGTTAGCCATATTAATAATGAAAGATTACAACGAATGGCAGAAAAAGTCATTCCTGTAGTTATTGAGCAATTCGAAGTCGATGGAAAATCTTACCCTATACAGCCCACAATAATATTACCTAAAGGCGCATCTCGCATCACAATTCATTATGCAGGTTTAGGTTATTTAATGTCTAAACATATTGAATATCAAACCCAGCTGATTGGTTTTGATAAAACATGGCAAAATAAAAATAATAAAACATTCACCGAATTTACAAATTTAGAGCCCGGTGACTATACTTTTAAAATGCGAGCAAAGTATCCTAGTGGTCAATGGCAAGAGCATTTAGCGACTATTAATTTCACCATTACCCCGCTTTATTGGCAAACAACCTCTTTTAGATTATTTATTGTCATCATTGTTTGCTTCACCTTATTTATGCTTTATCGCTACCGAATTATCACCATCAAACGTAGTCAAGAACAATTAAAACAACTTATTGAGCAGCAAACACTTGAGATAAAAAAACAGGCAGAATTATTTTCTTATCAAGCTAATCATGATCAGCTCACGGGATTGTTTAATCGTCGTGCATTTGATGAATGGTGTAATAATGATTTTGAGAAAGCAAAATTAGCACAGCAGCCATTAACAGTAGCGATAATAGATATTGATCACTTCAAAGATGTTAACGATAAGTACTCACATTTTATTGGTGACCAAGTAATTAAAAAGGTTGCTGACATTCTACAAACGGTTATTCAAACTAGTTCAGCACAAATAAAATTAGCACGTTGGGGTGGCGAAGAGTTCACATTATTAATTAACAACAATGTTAAAAAATCTTATGATTTATGTGATTTACTCAGAGTATCAATAAAGAATTATGATTTTTCAAGTATCGCAGAAAACCTTAATATTACAATAAGTATAGGATTAACTGATAATAGTGAAGTCAGTGAGTACGATAAAATGCTTAATCAAGCGGATCAGGCACTATATTTTGCTAAACATAATGGGCGTAATCAAGCCAGAATTTACCAAAGCCAAGACAGTGATAATAACAAAAGAGTAGATAAACGTATCACTCAAGTGATACGGACAAAATCAAGGGGAGATGATAGCTAGTTAGCGATAAGACGACGATATTAAACATATTAATATCGTCGTTTAGATAGAGGCTATTATTAGTCTGTTTCTGGGCGCATATGCGGGAACAAAATAACATCTTTAATTGTTGGTGAATCAGTAAATAACATAACCAATCGATCAATACCAATACCTTCACCTGCTGTTGGCGGTAAACCGTACTCTAACGCATTGATATAATCGGCATCGTAATGCATCGCTTCATCATCGCCAGCATCTTTTTCAGCTACTTGCTTTTGGAAACGTTCAGCTTGGTCTTCCGCATCATTAAGCTCTGAGAAACCATTCGCTAACTCACGACCACCAACAAAAAACTCAAAACGGTCAGTAATGAATGGGTTTTTATCATTACGGCGTGCAAGTGGTGACACTTCCCATGGGTATTCTGTGATAAACGTTGGTTGGTCTAATAAATGCTCTGCTACTTCTTCAAAGATTTCACAAATATATTTACCTGGCCCCCATACTTTAGAAGCACTACTTTCTTTAACACCAACCGCTTTTGCCATTGCTTTTATTGCGTCGAAGTTGTTTTCTGGATCACGTAATGCCGCTTCATCTAATTGATCAGCGCCATGATGATTTTTACCATAAGTTAAAATTGCATCAACCATAGATAAACGAGCAAAAGGTTTACCAAAGTCATAGAATTTTTCTTCAACTACTTCGCCATCACTATTTTTAACCGTATTACGAATTGTAGTAGTACCTAAAACGTCCTGTGCAATGGTACGTAACATTTCTTCGGTAATATTCATTAGATCATGGTAATCAGCGTAGGCTTGGTAGAATTCAATCATGGTAAATTCTGGGTTATGACGCGTTGAAATACCTTCATTACGGAAACTACGGTTAATTTCAAATACACGATCAAAGCCACCAACAACTAAACGTTTTAAGTTAAGCTCTGGTGCTATACGTAAGTACATATCCAGATCAAAGGTATTATGATGAGTCATAAATGGTTTAGCTGTTGCACCGCCAGGGATAATTTGTAGCATTGGCGTTTCAACTTCCATAAAATCACGTTGTGTTAAAAAGTTGCGAATACCAGCCACAATTTTTGAACGAACTTTAAACGTATTACGTGTATCTTCATTAATAATTAAATCAATGTAACGTTGACGATATTTAGTCTCTTGATCAGATAAACCATGAAATTTCTCTGGTAATGGACGTAAAGACTTAGTTAATAATGAGTATTCATCCATATTCACGTAAAGGTCACCCTTACCTGATTTATGTAAAATACCTTTGATACCAACGATATCGCCAATATCTAATGAACCCCATTTTTCTCTAATTTCTTTTTGTACCGTTTTTTCAGCATAACCTTGAATACGACCTGACGAGTCTTGGATTACTAAAAATGGTCCGCGTTTTGCCATTACTCTACCAGCAATAGCATAGGTAACTTGTAGCGCTTCAAGTTCTTCTTTTGTTTTTTCACCGTGTTCAGCTTGAATATCTGCAGCTAAATGTTCACGATTAAAATCGTTAGGAAAACCATTTGCTGAACAATTAGAGCGAATTTTTTCAAGCTTTACACGACGTTCAGCAATCAACTTGTTTTCATCTTGTGCTGCAGGTGCATTATTTGCTTGACTGGCTTTAGTGGCTTTATCTGTCATTATGTTTCTCAAAGTTATCTTTAGTTTTTCAATGTGTTGAATGGATTATTTAAAGATTAATCCTACAAACCAGACTTCAAACTGGCTTCTAAGAATCTGTCTAAATCACCATCTAATACGGCCTGGGTGTTTCTATTCTCAACACCCGTTCTTAAATCTTTAATCCGGCTATCATCTAGTACGTAAGAGCGAATTTGACTACCCCAACCTATATCTGACTTACCATCTTCTAACTCTTGTTTACCTTCATTTTGCTTTTGCATTTCCATTTCATACAATTTTGCTTTAAGAAGCTTCATCGCCGTGGCACGGTTTTTATGCTGAGAACGGTCTGCCTGACACGCAACTACAGCCCCCGTCGGTTCATGAGTAATACGAATAGCTGAATCAGTTTTGTTTACATGCTGACCACCTGCGCCAGAAGCACGAAAAGTATCAATACGCAGGTCTGCAGGGTTAATATCAATTTCAATATTGTCATCTATTTCAGGATAAATAAACGCTGAAGCAAATGAAGTATGACGTCGACCTGATGAATCAAATGGTGATTTTCGCACTAAGCGATGTACACCAGTTTCAGTTCGTAACCAGCCAAAAGCATATTCACCCGTGTATTTAATAGTGCAACCTTTAATACCTGCAACATCACCGCCAGTCACTTCAATCACTTCGGTTTTATAACCATGCGCTTCACCCCAACGTAAATACATGCGCATTAGCATTTCAGCCCAATCTTGCGCTTCTGTACCGCCAGATCCCGATTGAATATCTAAATAACAATTGTTAGCGTCTTGTTCACCACAAAACATGCGGCGAAATTCTAGCTTTTGTAAAATAGTATCTAGCGTATTAGCTTCGGCTTGAGCATCATCAAAGGTTTCTTGATCTTCTTCTTCAATCGCAAGCTCAAGTAAACCTTCTATATCATCACAACCCGTTTCTAATTCAACAATGGTATTAACCACTTCTTCTAGTGAGCTGCGCTCTTTACCTAATGCTTGTGCCCGTTCAGGCTCATTCCAAACATCAGGTAATTCTAATTCTCGTGAAACTTCAACTAGGCGCTCAGCTTTAACATCGTAGTCAAAGGTACCCCCGAAGTAAGTCAGCACGTTCACGGATTTCTTTTAATTTATTTATTATTGGGTTAACTTCAAACATAAGTCTTCGAATAGAATCCTTCAAGCTAAATAAGCATTAATATACAGCTGATAATAACGAGCTAAACAGCAAAAAATAGTGGCGCATTATAGCGCAAAAATATGAGTAAATAAACGACTAAGAATCAGTGATTTTTGACTTCGCGTTAAAGTAATTAATGTCTAGGATTCAGCAACGGTAAGGTGTTCAACCATCAACTGTACTGTTCGTTTACCACGAAACTCATTAACATCTAATCGATAAGCTAAATGTACTTGTTTTGCCTTAGGATTTGGCCAAGCTTTAAGATCAACATTAAAGGCGATTCCATCAATCACCACACCTGCTTTTTCAAGCACTAGTTTAAGGTGTTTTTCCCCAACAATACGCTGTTGTATTAAGGAAAATACGCCATCGAATAATGGCTCTGGAAAGTTTTGGCCCCATGGTCCTGCGTCTCTTAATTGCTCAGCAAAGCTTAAGGTGATGTGATTAGTGTCTAATTCGCCATCAGATAAAATGATACTTTGTAAGTCTTCTGCTTTGAGCCATTGGCTTGCTAACTCGTTAAACACCTTTTGAAATTTTTCAAAGTTTTTCAAGTTAATTGATAAGCCGGCAGCCATAGCATGACCACCAAATTTCAAAATTAAGCCTGGATTTTGACTATCGATATGTTCTAACAAATCGCGTATATGTAAGCCAGGGATAGAACGAGCCGATCCCTTAATTTCTTGGCCTTCTGATTGACGTTGTTCATCGTCTTTGCCTTTTGCAAAGACGATACAAGGACGATGGTATTTTTCCTTTAAACGCCCAGCAACAATACCAATAACACCTTGATGCCAGTCTTGTTGATACAGTGCTATCGCACTGGGTAAGTTATGTTCATCAAAGCTTAATGATTTAAAAACGCTTTCAGCTTCTATCTGCATGCCTTGTTCTATTTCTCTTCGTGCTTTATTCAAGTCATCTAACTCTACGGCCATCGCTCTAGCACTAATTAAATCAGGAGCAAGTAAGCAATTAATCCCATAAGACATATCATCTAAGCGACCGGCTGCATTTATTCTTGGCCCTAGCGCAAAACCAAAATCTGACGCAACTAAACGCTGTTGGTTTTTATTGGCTATTTCAATTAATGCTTGAATACCAGGGCGAGTTTGTCCTGCACGTATGCGTTTTAGGCCTTGCTCGACTAAGATTCGATTATTGCCATCAAGTGAAACAACGTCAGCGACTGTACCTAAAGCAACTAAATCAAGTAATTGAGCAATATTGGGTTCATTAATATTTTGCTTTGCAAAATAGTTTTTTTCGCGAAGATAACTGCGTAAAGCTAGCATTACATAGAAAGCGACCCCTACGCCAGCGAGCGATTTACTTGGAAATGGGCAATTAGGTTGATTAGGATTAACAATGGCATCGGCTTTTGGTAACTCATGGCCAGGTAAATGATGATCCGTAACAATCACTTGTAAGCCAAGCTCTTTTGCACGATTAACACCGGCAACACAGCTAATGCCATTATCAACGGTCACTAGCATTTCTGCCCCCTGGCTTGCCGCAATATCGACTATTTCAGGCGTTAACCCATAACCATATTCAAATCGATTAGGCACTAAAAATGAATGATTGCTGCTCCCCATAGAAGATAAAGCAACCATCATTAAGGCCGTACTCGTTGCTCCATCAGCATCAAAATCACCAACAATAATAATATTAGTGTTATCGAGTAGAGCCTGATAGAGCAATGCACTAGCATCGTCTAACCCCTTTAAGGCATAGCTAGTCCCTTCAACAGCACTCAATCCTTCTAAATTTGCTACTTTTAAGTCTAATTGTTTTGCTGTTTGAACACCTCGACAAGCATAAATTTGTTTAATAATAGGCGGCAAGCTATTAGGGAGGTGATCGTCACTAAAATGCTCGCGGCGAATTATTTTTTTCATACTTTATAGGTCTTAATTGTTTATCTAAAATTTAAATTATATGCTTTCTAATAATTTTAATAATTGTTTTGGCTCTTGGTAACCTGGTACTAACATGCCATTTGATAAAACTAATGCTGGTGTACCATTAACGCCAATTTGACGACCAAAATTTAACTGTTCTTCAATAGGTTTATCACAAACACGATAAGCAACACTACCGGTATTTTTTCCACGAGTCATGGCTGCTTTTGGATCTTCATTACACCAAACCGAACGTAAATCTTTAAATCCTTGAGAATAGTTTCCTGCTTGATCTTTAATACCTGCACGAGGAAAAGCTAAATAACGAAAAGTAATACCAAGATCGTTATATTCAGCCATCTGTTTGTGCATTTTACGGCAATAACCACAGCTAATATCAGTAAAAGCTGATACAACATATTTTTCATCTTTTGCTTTAAAAACAATCATATCATCTTTAAATTTGTCAACGCCATCAAGGCGAACTTTAGCTAAACTCGCTTCAGATAAGTCTGTTACTTTAGAAACTAAACTGTAAACTTTACCTTGAATAAAGTAATCACCATCGTAACTAGAATAAAAGACACCTTGATCACTCATAAGCAAAGCGATACCTGGTACAGGTGTTTTTTCAACTTTATTAATAGTTAAACCTAACTTTGCTTTGATTTTTGCCTTTAGCACATTAACATTTAATTTTGCTGACGCTGGTTCAACATTTTTTACAACATGATTTGATTCAGATGCGTCATGTGCTTCGGCCATTTGATTCACTGAGAAAAAGCCAACTGCGACTGCAGTAACTACACCACCAATAATAAACAACTTGTTAAACATACTTTATTTCCTAAATTTATTTCGATTAATAATGAAACTAAGTGCAGTAATTTTTTACTCACTTAATACTACGCAGATAAGCAGACCGCTTTGTTGCCAATGAAATTACAGCCGATAGTGTAACTTTGCAAACAATAAATTGAATTGTACTAAATGCTTTTGTTAAGATCATGGCAATTTATACCAAATGAAATAATTAATAAACTACTTCATTTAGTATTACATCTATTCTTACACTTTAGGCAAACTAATATGAAAATTGGCTTATTCTATGGCTCAAGTACATGTTATACCGAAATAGCAGCTGAAAAAATTCAAGAAACCATAGGCGCTGATTTAGTTGAATTACATAATATTAAAGATGTACCGTTAGCACATTGTCTTGATTACAACTTTATTATATTGGGCATTTCCACATGGGATTATGGCGAACTTCAAGAAGATTGGGAATCTATTTGGCTAGATATTAATGCTATTGATTTGAGTGGCAAAGTTGTTGCGTTATATGGCATGGGAGACCAAATAGGTTATACCGAGTGGTTTCAAGATGCGTTAGGCATGTTACATGAACAAGTAATTGCTCAAGGAGCAACATTAATCGGTTATTGGCCTAACCAAGGCTACGAATTTTCAGCATCAAAAGCACTCACTGAAGATAGTCAACATTTTGTTGGTTTAGCACTTGATGAAGATAATCAGTACGATCTCAGTGAACATCGAATTCAACAATGGTGTGAGCAAATTTTAGAAGAATATAGTGAAAGCTAGTTTTAATATAGATGGTTATTGCTTATGAGATAAAGTAGTTACAGACATCATGAAAACCTCTATAATAACGCAATAGTAATATCCATCTAAAATTAGTGAAAAATCATTTATGTTTGAGCAATTTGATCTCGACTCAGAATTATTAGCCAATGTGAAAGCATTAGGTTACAAAAAACCTACCTCTATTCAAGACTTAGTCATACCACAAGCAATGACAGGTAAAGATATACTTGCTTCTGCACCGACAGGAACAGGTAAAACAGCTGCATTTTTGCTTCCTATTGCTCAGCACCTACTTGATTACCCTCGTACTAAACCTGGTTTTCCTCGAGTATTAATTTTAACGCCTACACGCGAATTAGCCATTCAAATAGGTGAAGATAGTGAAAACCTGACTAAATTATCTAAAATAAAAACAGGCGTTATCACTGGTGGAGTAAATTATGGTAGCCATAATGATATTTTAAACAGCACAACCGATATTTTAGTTGCAACACCTGGACGATTGTTAGAATACATAGAGAATGAGCAGTTTGATGCGCGAGAAATTGAAATATTAGTCCTTGATGAAGCCGATCGCATGTTAGATTTAGGTTTTAGCGAAGCCATAAATCGCATAGTAGGTGAAGCTCGTTGGCGTAAACAAACCATGCTTTTTTCAGCAACATTAGAAAGTACAGGTGTTATTCGTTTTGCAAAAGAAGTATTAACAGAGCCTGAGTTTTTAGAAGCAACGCCTTCGCGTAAAGAAAAAGCTAAAATACATCAATGGATACATCTTGCAGACAATGCATCGCATAAACTAGATTTGTTAGTAAATACATTAAAACAGGAAGGTGTTAACCGAACGGTTGTTTTTGCTAATAAAAGAGAAACAGTTCAGTATTTATCAGGCAAATTATATGCGGAAGAATTACCTTGTGTATGGCTTGAAGGAAAAATGCCACAAGACAAACGCAATCAAGCAATTGAACGTTTTAAAAATGGTGAGGTAAAAGTACTGGTAGCAACAGACGTTGCCGCTCGAGGGTTAGATATTGATGATATCACCCATGTTATTAACTTTGATATGCCACGCCAAGTCGATATTTATGTCCATCGTATTGGCCGTACAGGAAGAGCCGGCTCAAAAGGTACGGCTATTTCATTAATAGAAGCTCATGATATGGGAGTTGTCGGCAAAATTGAGCGTTATCAAAATGAACGTCTTCAACGAAGAATTATTAATGAGCTTCGTCCAAAAAATAAAGAGGCTAAAGTTGCTAGCAAAAAAGCTAAAGTAAAACGTACAACTTCACAGAAAAAAGCTAAAGCTAAAAAACAGAGCAAGAAAAAAGCCAAAAAAAGCAAATCTAAAAATTAAAAATTAAAAATTATGCGTTAATAATTGTTTAGCCTTTTGTAACGTAACGCATGTGTGATTTCTTTAACGATGAATAATGACCTAAATGAATCACACAACACACATTGCGAGCAGACTAAAAGTAGTTGCCTTTATCGGGATTGAAAATGACCCAAAAAGATAATAAAAATAAGCTTACCGACACTTTTATCAGTTATCGTAGGACGATCAAAGCCCTTATTAGTCGTATTGTTAAACCTGATGATATTGATGACATAGTACAAGAAACCTTTGTACGTAGCTACGAAGCAAATATGAAGCAAGAAATAAAGTATGCTCGTAGTTATATGCTTAAAACAGCTAAAAACATTGCCTATAACCATAATGCGAAATGGGACAATAAATATAATGATTCAATAGAGAGCTTTGTTGAACTTCCTCTAGAGTTGAGTAGTAATCACTTTGAAGACGACTACGAATCTAAAGAACGATTTTTATCTTTTTGTCGAGCTACAGAGCAATTATCAGGCACTGTACGTAAATGCTTTATTTTAAAGAAAGTGTATGGGCTTAGCCAAAAAGAAATAGCCCAGTACTTACAGTTAAGTGAAAGTACCGTTGAAAAGCACGTCGCTAAAGGTTTATTAAAAAGTTTTCAATATATGGAACAAAGGCATCATAAAGAAGGTCAAACTTCAGTAATTAAAAATATTAAAAAAGCAAAAGTACAAATGTAGCAACTAATACTAGCCAATAAACTAAAAATATCGAAGAATAATCGAGTAACGCAATGAGTAATGTAAGCCAGTTTCACACTAAAGAAGACATCCAGGCACAGGCGTGCCTTTGGATTAGTCGTATGGATCGTGGCTTATCACTATCTGAACAAAAAGAATTAGTTTTTTGGTGCGAGCAAAATACTGCACATCTCAATGCGTTATTGGAAATGGCTTCTTATTGGGATGATGTTTCTGTTCTTAATGAATTAAGTGATTTATTTCCACTAGATAAGCTTAAAAAAATTCGTCATCATTTCTCTGCTATAGTATTAGCTGCCAGTGTTGCTATTGTTTCTATACTTTCAGTTAATGCCTTTGTTGATAAATCATTTATACCTTTCATTCCTTCACTAAACGAGCAATCATTAACACAAATACAAATATTAAAAACCAATATAGGTGAACAGAACAGCTTCACTATGAATGATGGTACTCACATTCAATTAAATACCAATACGATTGTTCATGTATCTTACACCCCATCATCACGCCAGTTAACATTAATGCAAGGGGAAGCAAGGTTTGATATAGCTAAAGATAAATCACGTCCCTTCACTGTAACCTCGGGGGATAAATCATTCACCGCATTAGGGACTATATTTAATGTACAAAAAAATAGTCATAGTGATATTGAATTGATGGTAACTGAAGGTAGAGTTTTAATTACTAAAGCAACAGAAACACTTGAAGTAATAAGGCATACTCTGTTGACAACAGATGAAAACACAAACCAAACAGAACTCCCTGGGATATTGGTAAGTTCAGGCGAAAAAGCCACAATAACCAAACAGCCTGATATGCCTATTGAACAAGTATCACTTGATCAGATACAACGTGATTTAGCTTGGCAGCAAGGTATGCTCATTTTTAATGGTGAATCATTATCTAATGCACTCGCTGAAGTAAGCCGATACACAGAAACTCATTTTAAAATATCTGATCCGACAATTGCTGATATTAAAGTCTCTGGGTATTTTAAAGCTAATGATGTAGAAGGCTTATTAGCATCACTGAAAAGTAATTTTAATATTAGTTATTCAAAGGCTGCTAATAGTACAATTTTACTTGCGCTTAATGAATGATCTACCTACGTAAAATATAGATTCTAATCTCCCTGTCATTTTATAAAAATATGCTTTCATTGTTTACTAGCTATTTCTCACCATTTAGCTTAATTTAAATAATTAAAATTAATTTATAAAACCATAGAGGATTTCTTCTGCTCACTTGTTTATTAATACTGCACCGTTGGCGAGATAAATTTCGTCTGTTCCAACTTTCAGCTAAGCTAAAACCGTTATTAAAATATTTCATTAGCGTGAATATAGTTCTAGTAACGCTCAGTGCAAATGCTGCTAGTTTGATGCGCTATGATATTAACAAACAACGAGCTGATAAAGCCCTAATTGCATTTGCCCAAAAATCAAATCAAACCATTATATTCTCGTTTGATTTAGCCAAGCAGTATCAAGCAAATGAGTTAAAAGGCTATTTCTCAGTAAGCTCTGGTCTCAAAAAATTATTACAAGACTCTGGCTTAATTGCTGTTGTTAATAACTCTGGTCAACTTAGCATTCAAGTTGATAAACACTATAGAGGAATTACAACAATGAAAAATAACAAAGTAAAATTAGCACTAATCCCTATGATATTGGGTGCTGCTAGCCAAACTGCTCTAGCCCAAGAAACAGCCCAAATAGATGAGACTAGTGTCGAGAAAATATCTATTATTGGTAGTCGTGTTGCAGGACGATCAGCTGATGATTTACCTGTACCTGTTGACATTCTTTCAGCAGAAGCTCTTGCTAATACAGGACAAACAGAAGTAGGTAGAATGCTACAAGCGATTGCACCTTCTTTTAACTTTTCAAGCTCTGCTATCAGTGATGGCACAGATGCACTTCGTCCGGCAACTTTACGTGGCTTAGGACCTGATCAAACCCTAGTTCTTGTCAACGGAAAACGACGCCATCAAGCAAGTTTAATACATATAAATACTTCTGTTGGTCGTGGCACAGCCGGTACAGATATGAATGCGATTCCAGCTTCATCAATTAAACGGATAGAAGTACTTAGAGATGGTGCTGCTGCACAATATGGCTCTGATGCAATAGCAGGTGTTATTAATATTGTTCTAAATGATGCGAGTGATGGTGGTAAAGCAGCTGTTTCTTATGGTGAATATTCAGAAGGTGATGGTGAAACCACAAATGTGGATATTTCAAAGGGATTTGCTTTGGGAGATAATGGGTATTTAAATACTACCTTGAATTTTCGAGATCGCGGCTATACGAACAGAGCTGGTTTACATGGTTCATGCCAATTTACTGGCTGTACTGACATAGGCGATGGCACCATGCTACTAGGAGATCCTCGTGAGGCAACAGCGACACGTAATACTTTTAGAATTGGCGATGCAGACTCAAATCAATTTGGTTTAACCGTTAACACTGGTTATGAGCTAGGTAATGGCGAATTATATGGTTTTATTACTTACTCAAAACGTGACAATGAATCAGCCGCTTTCTTTCGCCATAATGCAAATACTGATGGTAATGCACCATTGCTAGATGGCGATGCCACTGTACCAATGGGCTTTTTACCTAAAATAAATTCAGATATTAAAGATATTTCTTATAACTTTGGCTACCAAACTGAATTTGATAATGGTGCTTCATTAGATTTGTCTTATACCTATGGTCAAAACAATATTGACTATACAACAAGTGATTCTATCAATTCATCTTATGCTAATGCTTTACAATATAATGCTGACGGTTCATACGCTGATATCACACCTGATGAAATACGTAATTCAGTACCTAGAGAAGCATTTGCTTATGGTTTAGAGCTTGCGTTATCAACAATAAATATTGATTATACTCAAGACTTCGATTTGTTTTCATTAGCAATGGGCGCTGAGATTCGTACTGATACTTATAAAATAACACCTGGTGATGAATATTCATATCGAGACTACGATACGGTATTAGGCCAAAGTTTATTTGCAACAGATACTGGCGCAGGTATTCAAGGGTTTGGAGGTATTGGAGCAATATCTGCAGTGGATGAAACACGTAATGTTGTTTCATTTTATGTAGATACTGAAATGGAAGTCACTGAAAATTTAATCGTAAGTGGTGCTGTACGTTACGATGACTACGATGGTTTTGGAGATAGCAGCAACTTCAAACTTGCTGCTAATTGGTCTTTAACTGAAGATGTTGCCATCCGTGGTGCTATGAGCACAGGCTTCCGTGCCCCATCAATGCAACAGTTATATTTTAATAACATCAGTACACAATTTAAAACTAATCCAGATGATCCTACGGGTGATCAAATTGCCGTCCAGGTTGGTACATTCCGTAATGATTCAACGTTAGCACAAGCAATTGGCATTCCTGAGTTAAAAGAAGAAGAATCAACAAACCTAAGTCTTGGTACTGTTATTCGACTTGCTGATAGCATTAATTTAACTATCGATTGGTATTCAATTGATATTGATGATCGTATTGTCCTAAGCAACTCACTAGGCCAAGGTTTATCTTCAGCATTAGATTCAGCCTTATTAGCTGCTGGTGCTGGTGGAGGTCAATTCTTTCTTAATGGTGCTGATACCGAAACATCAGGTATTGATATAATAGCCACTTGGAATGGTGAAATGTTAGGCGGTGATTTAGATTTAACTTTCGCAGCTAACTTTACAGAAACTGATGTTGTTAAAATATTTGCACCTGCCAATAGTGGTTTAGGCGATGTTTCACCTGATAAAATATTTTCAGAGCAAGATATATCAATTATCGAAGAGTGGCAGCCACAAGATCGTATCAGTTTAAGTGGTTTATATAGAGTGGGAGACTTTACTGTAAACTTAGCTTTTAATCGTTATGGTGAATACACAGTAACGGATGGTGGCCAACAAACTTATGGTGCTGAAGTGTTAACTGATTTACGTGTAAGTTACCAAATGAATGAGAATATTTCTTTCAATATTGGCGGCAATAATTTATTTGATGTTTACCCTGATAAAAATGAAATTGGTAACTCACGTACAGGTACTATTGTTGATGCAAGTGGTAATGTGATCGTTAATAGCCCTGGCGTATTTACATATTCTAGACGTTCTGCACCATTTGGATTTAATGGCGCATTCTATTATGCTGGTGTTGAATATAAATTTTAAGACAGTATGCTAAAGTATAAAAATAAAAAAAACCTGAATTAATTCAGGTTTTTTTATTTATAACATTAATAGTAGTTATAATTATTTTCTACGTCTATTATTACTATTGCGACCTCTTAATGCTTTATCTCGCGCTTTTTTCTTGCTTTCAGGTCTTTTAGGAGTACTAACCTTAGTTAAATCAGGCTCATATCCTGGTAACCATTGCTGTAATAATCTATCATCAATTACTTTTTCAATCGCGGTTAATAACCATTCTTCACTTGGTGAAACTAACGAAAGTGCTAAACCACTTTTACCAGCTCTACCTGTACGACCAATACGATGTACGTAATCTTCAGCAACATAAGGTAACTCATAATTTACTACATAGCCCAAATCAGCTATATCAATACCACGAGCAGCAACATCAGTAGCAACCAGAGCGCGTGTTTTTCCTTCTTTAAACTCTAATAGTGCTTTATCTCGCGCACCTTGTGATTTATCACCATGGAGTGATTTAGCTTTAATACCATCTTTACAAAGCTCTTTTGCAAGCTCATCTGCTGTTTGCTTAGTTCGTGTAAAAATAAGAACTTGTTTCCAATTCCTAGAGCCAATTAAATAAGAAAGTAATTCACGCTTTCGATCTGCATCAACAGTATAGACTAACTGCTCAACACTATCGGCCACTTCCGTTTTTTCATCAATAGTGATCACTTGAGGATCTTTTAATAATAATTTACTAAATTTATATAAAGAATCATCAAACGTGGCAGAAAATAACAACGTCTGTCTTTTTTCTGGTACTTGCTGCATGATACGATCAATTTCGGCTTTAAAACCAAGATCTAATATTCTATCAGCTTCATCAAAAACTAAAACAGACAACGCTTCCAAGCTTATATGCTTATTAAATAATAAATCCAGTAATCGTCCTGGTGTTGCAACCAAAACATCAACACCTTCAGCAAGCTTACTCACTTGCGGCTTGATACTTACCCCACCAAAGACCGCTACCACTTTAATATCAGTATTAACACTATACTGATTAAAGTTCGTATAAATCTGTTGAACTAGTTCCCGAGTTGGCGCAAGCACCAGAACAGATAATGCTCTAGTTCTGTTGGGAGTATCAAGAAGATTATTGAGTATTGGTAACGCAAAAGCAGCAGTTTTACCTGTACCTGTTTTTGCCCTAGCCATAACATCATTACCCGCTAAAATAAGAGGTATTGCTTTTACTTGAATATCAGTTGCCTGTGTATACTCAAGTGCTTTAAGGTTTTCTTGTAAGGAATTTATGAGTGGAATACTAGAGAATTTCATATCAATTTACATAACAAAATAAGAAGGTCAGTTTATCAGATTTTTCTCCTGATATAGGTAAAACTCAAAAAAGAAAATTACGGCTTTTAAAATTATTACCCACTTTATAGATAGCTACCTTTTTTATAGCTTACATCTATCAAGGTACAGCATAAAAAAATAAGTTTATTAATGTTCATATAAAACTTTAATCTCCTTAACCTGATGCGATGGTTTCCTCGATATTAGTTCGCATAACAAATCATTAAACCGTAAGCAATAACAACACATTACATACAACTACAAAGTTAAGCTCGTAACCTTTATGCATGCTCATTCGAATTAAAATTTTTTGTAGTATTTAATTTACCTGTGTAACACATTAATAAAATTGACATATTTATTTAATATAAAGATCATTATTATGCACCTATTTTGTCACACTTCAACCGCATGCTTACCCGCATTATAAATACTAAAAATGTTATTAAGGGAAAGCTATGTTCAACTCAAATAAAAAAAGTCTTATTGCTTTAGCTATATCATCAGCGTTGACACTCAATGTAGTTGCTGAGGAAGCAGAAAATGACACAACAATAGAAGAAGTCACTGTCGTTGCTAAAAAATTATCGCATGCTAACCATGAAGTCGATGTAAAAATGACACAACAACAATCGAGCATAACAAGCGTATTAGCACTAATGGACAACTTGCCTGGTATCAGTATCAATGAAGGTGATGCTTTTGGTGGTGACGATTGGTCTACTTCTATTACTATGCGAGGTTTTAGTATTGATGGTAATCAACAACAATTAGGTATGACTATTGACGGTATACCTAATGGTGGATCTAATTATGGTGGTGGTGCAAAAGCAAACCGTTATCTTGATTCAGAGAATATGGAAACCATTCAAGTTTCACAAGGTACTTCAGATATTTCTTCAGCATCATTAGATGCATTAGGTGGAACATTTAATTTTATTAGTGCTATGCCTGCATTTGAAAAAACCAGTAAATTTGCATTTACCACGGGTGATCATGATGCTAAAAGGTACTTTGCTCGCCACGATACAGGGTTATTATTTGATAATACGTATGCCTACGCAAGCTATTCATCAACATCCACTAGTCGTTGGGTAGGTGAAGGCTCAAACGGCGGAATGACAAGAGAGCATGCTGAATTCAAATTTATTACTGAATTAAATAAATTAAGTATTACTGGCCGTTTATCTTATGATGATGCAAATGAAGATAACTATAACTCAGTCAGTAAAGCGCAATTTGAACAAACACCTGATTGGGATCAATTAACCTGGAACTGGACAGGCGTCCCTCACTTTGACCAAATGTTTGCTGAAGGATGGTCAACCCTAAGAGAAAATACATTAGGTTATGTCAAGTTTGAATATAGCATATCACCCAGTATGCATTTTAAAATAACACCTTATTTACACAAAAATGAAGGGCGCGGAGACTGGATTCCTCCTTACTTAGTGGCTGCAGTTGATGTTGATGGTAACCCTACTTCAGAAGGTGGTACCATTGCTGGGCAATATGGGTTTACTGATCAGTTAGGTAATCCACTAGCACCGGCAGATGGCTGCACTGATAATTTATCATGGCCTTGGGACTCAGGTGCTGGCTTAGCACCATCTTGTTACGATACAAACGCCATTCCTGTTATGTCATATCGCCATACACACTATGAAAAAACTCGTATCGGTATGACCGCAAACTTTGATTGGTCTATTGGCATTAACGATATTTCAATGGGGTTGTGGACTGAATCAGCTGACCGTGATGAATCTCGTGATTGGCATAAAGTCATCGATGCTCGTATTTATCATCATTTTGATGAAACGCCTTATTGGACACAATATAGTAATAACTTCCAAACAGACACCTTAAAACTGTACCTTCAAGATACCTTAAACTTTGGCGATCTAACAGTTAACTTAGGCGTTCAAAAATACTTTGTAGACGTTGAAAAATACGACAATTTTGCTAATGGTATCACCGGAAAAGTAAACAGTGATTCAGATGTTTTATTTAGTACTGGTGTTGTTTATCAAATCAATAATAACATGGAAGTCTTTGCCGGATTTAGCGAAAACTTCTCTGCAATTAAAGATGGTGTTTTAGAGCGCGATGCTTCAACACTTGATGAAATAGAGCCAGAAACAGCAGAAAATATTGATGTGGGTATTCGATATAATAATGACAACTTAGATTTTTCTGCAACTTACTATTCAATATCCTTCGATAACCGCATAACGTTTATTGCACCTGGAAGTGATACGTCTGGTATTGATTACAGCATAGGAACTAATGGCACTTATTTGAATGTAGGTGGCATAGACTCTACTGGTTTTGAATTAAGTGCTAGTTATCGTTTTAACGAAAATTGGGATATATATTCATCATACACTAACAATGACTCAACTTACGTAGGTAATGCTCCAGGATTTGAATCAGGCACCAAGGTGATTGATTCTGTCGATGATATGTTCGTTTTCTCGACTAACTACACTCTAGAAAGCTTTCGCGCAGGTCTTTCAGCTAAATATACCGGTGAACGCGGTGATGCCGACGCCTACACCGTTGTCGACTTCAATGCTGGCTACACAGCAAGTATTGATAGTAATGTTTTTAAATCATTTGATTTAGCTTTTGTTGTAAACAACTTAACCGATGAAAGCTATTTATCTACCGGTACAGGCAATGGTACGACTTTTTTTATTGGTGCGCCACGTACTGCATCAATGACATTTACCGTCAGTTTCTAATTGTAACGAATAGAAGTCATATCTAATAAGAACCAAACAAATCATATTTGTTTGGTTCTCTTTTTTCAATCTACTTAAATTGGCGACACTAATGTCTAAATATCTATTTATCATATTACTTTTTGTACACATAGCTTCCATAGCTAATGAAAAGACTTCAGCTCATACAGCTAATTCAAAAGTCACTACCCCAAAAAACTTAATACTAGTGACTATAGATGGCTTACGTTGGCAAGAAGTATTCGGTGGTGCTGACAATAACTTATTACATAATGATAAGTTTGTGCGCGAGTCGAGTCACACAAAACAGACGTTTTGGCATGATAATGAAGAGCAACGTCGTCAACTGCTTATGCCCTTTTTTTGGAATACAATTGCCAAAAAAGGCGCTGTTATAGGCAATAGAAAACTCGATTCAAAAATGTCGGTTTCAAATAACTGGCATTTTTCTTATCCTGGCTACAGTGAAATATTTACAGGCATTGCCGACCCCAAGATTAACAGCAACAAGAAAGTACCCAACCCGCATATATCATTTATTGAATGGCTCAATAACCAACCATCCTTTGGTAATAAACTTGCTGTATTTGGCAGCTGGGACGTATTCCCTGCTATTTTCAATGTTGAACGTAGTAAAATGTACGTCAATGCAGGTTTTATGTCTGCACAAGGGAAGCCGCTATCTGCTGAAATGACGCTAATCAATGCCATGCAAAAAGAAATCCCTAGCCCTTGGCACAACGTAAGATTAGACAGTTTTACCTACCGTATTGCTAAAGATTACTTATTAACTCAAAAACCGAGAGTTATGGCTATTTCATTCGGTGAAACAGATGACTTCGCTCATGATGGCCATTACGACAGTTATTTAAGTTCAGCTCACCAAACAGATAAATTTATTGAAGACTTATGGCACACCATTCAAACAACACCTGAATATAAAAATAATACTGTGTTGTTAATTACCACAGACCATGGTCGAGGAAGTAATGCCAATAACTGGCAACATCATGCATCAAAAGATGCTATTAAAAGCTATATGAAAAATTTAGCTGCTTTCCCAGAAGGAATTATAGGCTCTGAAAACATTTGGTTTGCGGCAATAGGTTCCGGTATAAAAGCCAAAGGACAGCTCGTGACACAAAACGAAATTAAGCAAAATCAAATAGCCGCAACTGCCTTAACATTATTAGGTGAAGATCCTCAAAAATTCAATCCTAAAATTGGCCCTATAATTAAAGAAATATTCTAATGATAAATTTAATTTACTGCCAGACAGCAAAAAGCCCGTCACTTTAGTAACGGGCTTCCGTTTATATAATAGGTATCGAAGTTTAGCAATAGCCTTCGCTCACATGGGCTTAACAAGCATGAGTCACACTACCTTGGGAGTGATACCAATGGAAATACTGAAGCGATAGTTGCTCCCGTGAGTAACATGGATGTCATGTCATCACATTTAGCGCTTATTT